>NZ_LZMI01000056.1:0-665 GCF_001665475.1 Gordonia sp. 852002-51296_SCH5728562-b
GCGGCGGCGGCGTTGCGGGATCAACGCTCACCCGCCCAACGCAACCACGACGCCTTCTCCGCCCTCCTCGGGCAGGTGTTGGAATCCGGCATGCTCGGCAACACCCATCGGGGATTACCGATCCAGGTAATCGTCACCACCAGCCTGCACGAGTTGGAAGCACAAGCAGGGATCGCACAAACCACATCCGGAACACTCCTGCCGATCGGCGACGTGATCGAGATGGCCGCCTCCGCCGGTGCGAGTCAGTATTTGGCGGTGTTCGGTGACCACACCAGCATCCCGCTGTATTTGGGTCGGTCGAAGCGGATCGCCACGCTGGGGCAACGGTTGGCCTCGTTCGCCTCACCGGGCGGGAAGATGTGTTCGGCACCGGGTTGTAATCAACCCGCGTCGCGGGTGCAGATGCATCACGCCGCGAAAGACTGGGCCGACGGCGGCTTGACCGACATCGACCAGTCGGTGCCGGCGTGTGATGTGCACAATCGGCGGGTCGGCAAAAAGCCTGGGCAGTTCACCACCCGCATGATCACCGACGGACCCGATACGGGCCGTGTTGCGTGGCGACTCAACGCCAAACCGGGCATGCCCGAGAATCCCGAACGCATCAACCGCATCGCCGACGTCAAAGCCGACTTCCACGACTACCTCACCGCCGAACACAC
>NZ_LZMI01000057.1:0-59428 GCF_001665475.1 Gordonia sp. 852002-51296_SCH5728562-b
AGGTCGCTACAGTAGAAACCGCCCACGGGTGGGGAATTTCAGTGAGCACACCTGGGGAACTTTCTTGAGCCTCGTCAGGGCCGGGATGTCAGAGCCGTACAAGAGCGCCGAGGACTTCGACATTGGACTCTGGTCGGGAGACCACGGCCAGACGACCGTCGAGTGCAGTGGGGACCGTCAAAGCCCCACGATGGTCATCTCCTCACCAAAGGGGGACGTTGCGACCGTGACGCCCAACGGCAGCGACCTCACGATCTCCGTCGCGATGAGTGACGGCACGACGGTCGAGGACACCGCTAGCGGCATGACAACCGGTGGAGCGGTGGTCGATTTCGACGGACGACAGGTCTACCGCCCCTCGACCGAAGACGAGCAGTCGTACTTCGGGCCGGAGCGCACCGCCCTGCACGGTAAATGGACCTGCCAGGCCTGACCGGCTGCCAGTCGATTCAGTAATCGCTCGCCAGGTCTGATTCGTACAGAGCCTTGGCGCTCTGTGACTCACGGATGGCCTGACGTACCTTGGGCTTGGTGATGTCCAGCACGCGCAGGGCGCCCCCGGTCTCGGCCACGGACTCGATGCGTCGGAAGTCCTCTGTGAACCGCTCCGCGAAGTCGGCCAGACCGCGCAGTTTCGGCAGCGCGTCGGACAGATGGTGTCCGTGCGGGTCCACCAGGTCCACCGCGACGGTGCCGTCGTGGTTGGTGCCGAAGAAGAGGAAGTCGGGGCGTAGTGCCTTCCAGTCGCCCAGTTCGTCTTTATAGGCGACGGCGAGGGACTCCTTCGTGGCGCGATCTGGGTTCCGATACCACGCCTTGAATCCGGGCTGGGTGGTCTCGGAATCCAGCACCTTGCGCTCCCACTCATTCAGCGTGATCGGGACTGTGCCGTCCTCGGTGGTCAGCAGGTGCATCTCGCGGGTGGGCAGGTCCTCTTCGGTGCCGCCCGGGTGGCGCACCTTGGTGTCGGCCTGTCCATTCTTCGGGACGGTGAGGCTGATCGGCTCGGGCGTGGTGGACATGGCCTCCAGACCGTCGTACTCCGCCTGGCGTTCGTCGGTGAGGCCCTTGCGGGCGACACGGGTCTGGGTGAGCCACATCCTCGCCAAGGTGTCGGCCTCGCCTTCGACGGCCTGAGCAATCTCAGGGACCCGCCCGAGGGAGGCGACAGTGATGTGCGCTTCCAGCAAGTCGTCTTCGTCCCCGTCCGGTCCCACCAGGTGGTCCACGTAGGTGGAGCACAGAGCGGGGCTCAACACTCGGGTGGCTGTTCGGTAGTAGTCCTCGATGGCGCGCGGGTCGGCGCTGACCGCGAACGCCTTGTAGGACAGTCCTCCCCCGACCCGCCCCCGGACTTCCTCGCCTTCCATGGTGAGCACGTCCTCGCGAGCGGTGGCCACCTTGTCCTGGTACTGCACGGTCCGACCGTCGAGAGCCGCATGTAGTTGCGTGTACGCCTGCTCCACAGCCTCATCCACCAGGTGATCCTTGGACAGCGCCACGGCCAACGCGGTGAGCCTGCGGATCGGCTTGACGTTCTTCTTCGGGATCGTGACCGAGGGGATGACCCCGAACCGCTCCCAAACCGCCTTCTCGATGACTGGGTTCGGGTGCAGCGGGCTCGGGTCAAACAGCACTCTGCGGCCCAAACCGCCGCCTGCGTCCTCACCGTCGTCAGCGTCCTTGCTGGTCGCGCCCTTCATGAGCAGTTCGGCTACGCCAGTGGCGGTCTTGCGGTCGAACAGCGGCAGTAGGCAGTCCACCGAGTTGAGCAACTCGTTGCCAGGGATGCGCCTAGCCAAGGGTGTGCGCATCATCCGTCCAAGCAACTGGGTTATGTGGGTGCGATCCTTGGCTGGCCGGAAGGAGACCAGCACCTCGGCGCGCGGACAGTCCCACCCCGTAGAGATCGCGCTCTTGGCCAGCAGCACCCGTACATGGGTCGCGTCCTGCACGCGCTGAGGCTCGATGTAAGGGACTACCTGCTGACTGATGGTCAGGTCGGCGTGCTCTCCAAAGACGTTGGCCACGGCGTCATGACCCAACTCCGGCCAGGCGTCGTAGATCGTATCGAGGGTGCGGGTGAGTGTCTCCGGTGAGGGCTTGTCCCCGACCTGGATCACCAGCAAGGGGCGCACCGCCTCTGAGTCGTGCTGCTCTCGCGCGTAGTCCTCCCACGCTGCCGAGGAGGTCTTGATCTTCTCGACGGCCTTGGTCAGCAGGACTGTCTCGAACACGCCTTCTTCAGCGGGGATCGACAACGCGATGTCGTCCTTCAACAGACCAGACGCCTGGACCAGCGCCGAGTCCACCTGCACCGACGGCAGGGCGTCCCGGCCCTTTGCGTCCTTCATCGCTGCTTCGAAGCGCTCGACCGTGGCCGAGATGCCGAACACGACGGGCATGGGTGGTACGGCGCCCTGACCGTTGATGAGTCGCTGCACGATGGTGGATCGGTCGCTCACACGCGTGCCCATGCCACGGTGCGCCTCATCCAGGATGAGATAGAGCGTCAGGTCCTCGTTGGCCACGGTGTTGGTGATCGTGTCGTAGATCGAGGACTGCACCTCATCTGGTCGAGGTTCCATGCCGGGCAGTGTTGCCTCCCCGTTGGTCTGATCGGGGGCACCCTTCACGAGACGGGAGTTCTTGCTCAACTTCTGAGTGTTCAGGAAGTACACATTCCCAGGCCGGAAATGGGGTTCGGAGAACGTCGTGGGCACTACCCGCAGACGGGAGTCCAACTCACCTGCCGCAGCCTGGATGCGGGCGCGGGACTGTTCATTCAGTGCCGGGTCATCCGAAAACCACAGCACCACCGCTCCGGGATCAGGTGCCACGTCGAACTCGTCGCTGCCGAAGAACAGCGCCTCGATCACGGCAGCCGCCATCACGGTTTTTCCCGCGCCCGTGGTCGCGGCAAGCGAGAACTGCGACAGCGCGCCGTAGCGACGGTAGGAATCTCGAGCGCGTTCCAGATTCCGCAGTACGTCACGCACAGCCTCGGCCTGGTAGTCCTTCAGCGTGTAACGCATCTACAGGCTCCGTCCCGTGTTGATCTCGAAGTTCTGGAGGTAGGACTCATACAGCCGCACCGGGACGACCTCGCTGGGCAGTTCCCGACACACGATCTGGAACGCGCTGTCGTCATCCGTCACGATGTAGGCAAGCCCCACCCCGTCACGTTCGCTCAGCACCGCTACGAACTCGTCGGCCTGGTCCAAGTTCTCCAGCACCGCGTAGGACTCGGCCACGTCCCAGCCGTCCTCACCCAGGTCGGCGATGATACGGCCCTGCGACCCGGCCCTCATCCACAGCATCGGAGCGATCCGCTCGAACGCCCGGTTGTGACGAACTGAGAGGGGGGCCTCGTACGTCAGGGTGAAGAAGGCGGCGTTCTCCGCAAGACCGTCTGCTGCGTGGCTGCCGTCCTCGTACTCCAGTTCTACTGGGTGACCGTCGGGGCGGAGACCGGTGAGGGCCGCCTTGATTCGAGGCACGGTCACGTTGCGGAAGATGCCTTGCGCTTCCCAATCTTCATCGCCAGGGCGAAGTCCGGCCTCGCGGAAGCGGGACTGCTCGGTGGGTCCGACCTCATTGTTTGTGACTGAGATCGAGCGACGGCGGCCCCCGTCCGCGCGGTTGAGCATTGCGAGCGCGTGGGCCGTCGTTCCGGAACCTGAGAAGAAGTCGAGGACCAGTGCTTCCTTCTTGTGTGCCAAGACAGGCTCTAACGCATCCCGGGTTGCATAAAGTGACTTCGGGAAGTCAAAGACACGAGCGTTCAGCAACTTCCGAAGGACTACGGAGCCATGCCAGCCCGCATCGTGACGCGCACGCTTCCATACGGTTTTGGCTCGGGCTAGGTCGCGTTGCATCACGAGGAGAGCAGTTCCTGTCTGCTCGTCATAGCCAGAAATCACCACCTCGCCGCGGTCGATTTTTGACCGTACGCCGTTGGGGACATAACTGATCGCCCAGCCCTCCGGTCGAAGGACGGACTTCACTAGTCCTTGCTGGAGAAGCGACAGCAGTGTCTCTGGTATTGCCTGCCAAACGCCGAGAGTTCCATCTCGGCGGAGCGGCCAGACAGCGACGAGCCCGTCGGGCGTTTCAGAGGCCTCTCGCTCGCTGGGCAACCACCGGTTGGGGTCACCCGACACTTCTCCGGAGGAGATCCGTTCCCGAAGAGTCCGTCCCAGGCTTGCGACGCGACCTAGTTCGGGATCGACGAAGATGGGGTAGGCCATGCCGAGGCCATCTGAAGGACTGGCGTTGGTACCTGCGCGCAGTAATCCCTTCCAAAAGCGAATGTTCCGCTGAGTGTCTCCATCCGAAAGCAAGTCGTCTTCAGTCGCGTGGACCCCCGCGTTCCCGAAGAAGCAGTACAGCGCGTACTCCTCAACACGCGCGAAGCGGCCCTGGGCCACCCCCTTGGGGTTGATCACGATCGTGACCATCTGGATGTAGGCCCCCGGAAAGGTTTGTTCAAGGAGCAGGCGGAGCCGGTGCACCTCATGCTCATCGATCGTGACGATGAGGACGGAGTCGTTGGGGTTCAGCAACTCTCCGGCGATCTTTAGCCGCCGCTCCATGAACGCGAGCCACTTCGAGTGCCGGTAGTCGTCATCACTGGCGACGTAATCGTTGTTGTACTTCCAGTCCCTCGCTCCGGTGTTATAGGGCGGGTCGATGTAGATTGCATCGATGGAGTGCCGATGTGTATAGGTCAGCATCTCCAGCGCGTGGAAGTTCTCCGCGTTGATGACTGTGTGGAACGGCTTGTCCGCACCGCGTTCGACCCTGCCGGTCTCGACCAGGCCGGGGTAGATGCGGTCCCTGAACTCCGCGACGACCACCAGGTCGCCAGCGAGCACGGTCTGCGTCGCGGGCTCCTCAATGTCCAACTCCGCGAGGTGAGCCACCCGCTGGCCATCGACACGCTCGATCCGCGTCACCCGCCACAGTCGCTGGTCTCCGGGCTTCGTCTCCCCGCGAGGCGCAAGCACCCGCACTTTGTCGCCGCGTCGTACCGGCCTACCGGGCAATTCGACGGCCTCGGGCTGGTGCTGCTCGAAGACAAGCCCGAACGTGCGGCGCTTGGTGAGCGCGGAGATCTCTGATTCCAGGTCAGCACCGAGTTGAGGGTCGGTCTTGCGTGCCTGCCTGAGTAGTTCCGTCAGCCGTGACACGGGCGTCTCTCCTTTGTGCGCACCCGAGAGCCGCTCATGCTACTTCTTTCCGCCAGAGGTTAATCCGCTACGGAACTCGACGACATCCCCGTCGTGCATGACATAGTCCTTGCCCTCCATACGCACCTTGCCAGCGGCCTTGGCGGCCTGCATCGAGCCGGCGGCGTCGAGGTCGTCGAACGAGACGATCTCGGCCTTGATGAAGCCCTTTTCGAAGTCCGTGTGGATGACGCCTGCAGCCTTGGGTGCGGTGTCGCCCTGGTGAATTGTCCACGCGCGCGACTCTTTTGGCCCCGCGGTCAGATAGGTCTGCAGGCCGAGCGTGTGGAATCCGGCCCGCGCGAGGGAGCGCAGGCCCGGCTCGTCCTGCCCGATAGAGTCGAGCAGTTCCTGGGCGTCGGCCTCGTCGAGTTCGAGTAGCTCGCTCTCGACCTTGGCGTCGAGGAACACCGCGTCGGCAGGTGCGACGGCGGCCTTGAGTTCGGCCTTGCGGGCGTCGTCGGTGAGGATCGACTCGTCGGCGTTGAACACATAGAGGAACGGCTTGGCCGTCATCAGGTGCAGTTCACGAACCGACGCCAGATCGAACGAATCCTTCTGCGAGAACAGGGTTTTGCCGGAGTCGAGGATCGCCTGGGCCTTCTTCGCGGCCTCGAGGACCTCGGCCTGGTCCTTGTTCTTACGCGCTTCCTTCTCGAGCCGCGGAACGGCCTTCTCGAGTGTCTGCATGTCGGCGAGGATCAGCTCGGTCTCGATGACCTCGATGTCGGCGAAGGGATCGACGCGGCCGTCGACGTGCACGACGTCGTCGTCGGCGAAGACGCGGACGACCTGACAGATGGCGTCCGCCTCGCGGATGTTGGCCAGGAACTGGTTGCCCATGCCCTCGCCCTCGGAGGCGCCCTTGACGATGCCCGCGATGTCGACGAACGACACTGTTGCGGGCAGGATGCGTTCGCTGCCGAAGATCTCGGCGAGGCGGTCGAGTCGCTTGTCGGGCAACTCCACCACGCCGACGTTGGGCTCGATGGTGGCGAACGGATAGTTCGCCGCGAGGACGTCGTTACGGGTCAGCGCATTGAAAAGGGTGGACTTGCCGACGTTGGGAAGTCCGACGATGCCGAGGGTGAGACTCACGGGTGTCCAGTCTACGGTGACGCGTCGGCGTCGTTTGCGTCGCCACCACCGGCGTCGGGTGGCTCCTTGTCGTCGGGCACTCCGACGTTCTCGGTCACCGGGGCGCCCTGCGGCGGCAGCGTCTCCCCCGCTCGCTCGGCTATTCGTTCGTTGAGGTAGCGCAGGACGACGGTGAATGTGGCAGCGGCAGGCACCGCGAGGAACGCTCCGGTGATGCCGAAGATCGAACCGCCGAGGGTAACCGCGAGCAGCACGATGACCGCGTGCAGGTTCATCGACTTGGCCTGCAACCACGGCTGCAGCACGTTCCCCTCGAGTTGCTGCACGGCGATGATGATCGCGAGAACGATGAGTGCAGTGGTCAGACCGTTCGACACGAGTGCGATCAACACGGCGAGCGCGCCCGCCACGAACGCACCGACGATGGGGATGAAGCCACCCATGAACGTGATCACCACAAGCACTCCGGCAAGCGGCACTTTCAGTATGAACAGACCGATGCCGATGAATGTCGCATCCACCAGGCTCACGATGGCCTGCGTGCGGATGAAGCCGCCGAGGGTGCCCCACATGCGACGCAGCACCTCACTGATGTGCGTTGCCGACGGGTGCCCGATTGTGCGGTCGATCCACGGGGTGAACTTGGGTCCGTCTTTCAAGAAGAAGAAGACCAGGACGATCATGGTGAACAGAGTGACGAGCACCGAGGTGGCCGTCCCGACCCCACTGAACACACCCGACGCGATGGTGGCCGAACTCGATTGGAGCTTGCTGACGATCGCGTGGACGGCGTTGTCGATCTGCTCGTCCCGAACGTTGAGCGGCGGGCCCTGCACCCACCGCTGCAGTCGCTGCACACCGTCGGTGGCGCGGTTGGCCAACTCGGGCGCCTGCGCGACCACCGACGGGACGATCAGAGCGATCACCGCAGCGACGACGCCGATCGCGACCAGCATCATCACCAAAGCCGCGGCGGCAGGCGGAACACCTTTTCGGCGCATCAATGCGACGGGTGGCCAGAGCACTGTGCAGATGATGATCGCGAGCAGCACCGGCAGGAGGACGACCCACAACTTGCCGACGACCCACAGCAATACCCAGACCGCAGCCACGACGAGCACAGCCTGCAGCGCGACGATCGCAGACTCGCGGAGGCCTTCCCGGATCACCGACATCCGGGTCGGGTGTTTCTTGTCGGCAGCCACTGCGGAGTCGGTGGCGGAAGTGGCGGGTGCGGTCTCGGCGGGTTCAGAGTCGGACGTGGCAGGGACGTTCTCGGACGAAGCGGTCACGCGATGATCCTCACATGAGCAACCGGGTCATGCGAAAAGCGATCGCTCGCATGACTCGGATCGTCGCTTCAGTGGCGCGCGAAAGTTCGCTTGAGCCAGCGCAGCATCGCGTTGATCGCCTCGATCTCGGCAAGCATGGGGGTCAAGATCTCCGGGGGGATCGGCGCGTCGTCGTCCGCGGCGCTACGTTGCGGAGTTGCCTTCACCGAAGCATCACCGGCAGGCTCGACGCGGCCGTCCGGTCCCACCCCGCGTGTCGACGACGTGTTGTCGAGGTGAGCGAGGTCGTCGACGCCTGCACTCGGTCCGGATAGCTGCTGCTCGGCGAGAATGCTGTCGACGGTCTCGGATCCGTACAGTCCGCGCAGAATGTCCAGACCCCACTCGGGATACTCCACGAGCGGGAGTTCACGGTTGCGACCTCGATGTCGAAAACCGCCAAAGTGTGTACTCATGCGTAACATGGTGCCACCCAGATGTAATCTACGTCACGTTTTTCCGGTTTCCCTCACGGCCTCAGCGATGGCCGATTTCCGCCAGAACAGTCCTGCGCGCCGTGTCAGAGTTGAATTATGACCACCCCGCCGATGGCCCCTGGCCTCGACTTCGATGCCTGCTACCGGGCGTTGTCGGCTCGAGATCGACGATTCGACGGCCAGTTCTTTGTCACCGTGCACACGACCGGCATCTACTGCCGCCCGTCATGTCCCGCCCGGACACCACTACCCGCCAACATCTCGTTCGTCCCGACCGCAGCCGCAGCCCAGACGCGTGGATTCCGCGCGTGCAGACGCTGCGCACCCGACGCCGTGCCGGCTCACCGAGGTGGAATGCCAACGCCGACCTCGGTGCGCGAGCGATGCGGCTCATCTCCGACGGCGTGGTGGAACGCAACGGCGTCGACGGACTCGCCGCGGCACTCGGCTACTCCCCTCGCCATCTCACTCGAGTGCTGACCGACGAACTCGGCGCAGGCCCCCTCGCGTTGGCCCGCGCGCACCGTGCGACCAGTGCACGCATACTCATCCAGCGCACGACGATGCCCATGTCCGACGTCGCATTCGCCGCGGGATTCTCCAGTGTGCGGCAATTCAACGACACGATCCGCGAGATCTTCGGCCTGACGCCGACGCGGCTCCGCGCGCTCCGCGGCAACAGCGCGGATGTGGGAACTCACGCCGATGACGGTGCGATCTCACTGCGCCTCCCCTACCGCGAACCCTTCGACGCCTCCTGGCCCGCGACGCTCTTGGGTGCACACGCCGTCGACTCGATGGAAGAGTTCACCGGCGATCCCGCGGGCGACTGGACGTTCTCGCGCGTCCTCACGCTCCCGCACGGGCATGCCCTTGCCCGGATCTCACTGGGATCGGGGCGTGAACGGCGCGGCGGTTACCTGCGAGTCGACCTCTCGCACCTCGACACCCGAGACCTCGGCGCGGCAGTGTCGCGCGTACGCCGCCTCCTCGACCTTGACGCCGACGCCGCTGCCGCAGAAGACGTCCTGCGGCGCGATCCACGCCTTGCACCCCTGATCGACGCAGGCCCCGGCATTCGGTTACCCGGATCGCCGGACCCGACGGAGGCTCTGATCCGCACGATGATGGGCCAGCAGATCAGCGTCCGCGCGGCACGCCATCACGTCGGGGCATTGGTCTCGGCTCTCGGGACGGACACCGGGTGGAGCGACGGTCCCGCACGGGCGTTCCCCACCGCGACGGCGATCGCCGACAACGGTGGGTCGGTGCTGCGGGGTCCGTGTACACGCGTCGACGCCATCGTCGCCGCGGCGTCGGCGATCGCCGAAAACTCGATGGAACTTCACCAGGGGGTCGCTGCGTCTGAGTTGCGTGCTCGTCTTCTGACTCTGCGCGGGGTCGGGGCCTGGACCGCCGACTACGTGACGATGGTCGTCACCGGCGACCCCGACACCCTGCTCCACCACGACCTCGTGGTGCGGCATGCCGCGAACGATCTCGGCGTCGACCTCACCGCCACTCAGGGATGGGCACCGTGGCGCTCCTACGCATCGATGCATCTGTGGCGCCATCGGCTCGGGCCGCAGCTCGGCACGGTCGCCTGACCGCCGAACCGGCGTGTCCGCGCACCGGACCGCACCGACACGCGCCAGGAGGCAACCATGACAACACTCGACGCCGTCCCCACCGAACCCACCGAGCCATCGACCGACCCCGATACCACCAACGCAGAGCCGTCAACGGTCGAGTCCGAGGCGGTTGAGTCCGAGGCGGTTGAGTCCGACGCGGCTGAATCGTCAGCGGCCCACGCGACCGTCGCGACGCCGACGGGCCCCTTCACCTTTGTTGTCGACGACGCAGGCGCGGTGCTGGCCTCGGGCTGGACCGACGACGCCGCGTCGCTCTTGCCGTCGATCCACCGGGCACTCCGACCGGCGTCGTCTCGGTGGTCTGAGGAACTCACGGAGGTGCGCGACGCGGTCGACGCCTACTACGCCGGCCAACTCGACGCGATCGACGCGGTGGCGGTCCGGCAACGTTCGGGCCCCTATGTGGAGAAGGTCTGGGAGTCGCTGCGCGCCGTCGCGCCGGGCAGTCCCACGACGTTCGTCCAGCTGGCCGAGGCGACCGGACACCCGACGGCGATTCGGGCGACCGCCACGGCCTGCGCGAGAAACGCGGCCACGCTGTTCGTTCCGTGCCACCGCGTCCTCCGCCAGGACGGCACGGTCGCGGGATTTCGCTACGGCAAGCCGCTCAAGCAGTGGCTGCTCACCTACGAGGACGGCGGTACCCCGACGTTCTGACCTCAATGGCCCCCTGAACTGCACTGACGGGAATTGTCGGTACCGGACGGCACCATCACTGTCATGTTGTCCGTCGCTATCGCTCTCTTCGTGGGTCTGTTGCTCGGTGCCGTGCTGGGTTGGCTGGCCAACGCATCACGCTCTGCCGCGGCGGTGTCGGCCGCACGTACGGAGGCCGACGCGCTGCGCAGCTCCCAGGAGCTCGCAGCGCGATCACTGTCGGCGGCAAGCGAAGACGCCGCACGCAGACAGTCGACTGCCATCGGCAGCCAGGTCAACCACATCGTCGAGCCACTGCGCGGGGTGCTGGGTCAGTTGTCGGAAGAACTGCGCAGGGTCGAGCACAACCGGATCAGCGCGTATTCGGGGCTCGCCGAGCAGGTACGCGGTATGCACACCGCCTCTCAGCAGCTGTCGAACGAGACCCGCGCGCTGGCCAACGCGCTGCACACACCGCATATCAGGGGCCGCTGGGGCGAGCTGCAGCTCGAACGGGTCGTAGAGCTGGCAGGCATGAGCGAGCATTGCGACTTCAGCACGCAGGTGTCGGCCGAGTCCGACATCGCCGGGCAGGTTCGACCGGACATGGTGATCCACCTGGCGGGCAACCGCGACATCGTCGTCGACGCGAAGGTTCCGCTGCACGCGTACCTGTCCGCCGCGGACTGCACCGATCCGGACAAGCAGGCAGCGCTCCTGGCCGACCACGCGCGCGCGGTCAGGGCACACGTGACGCAGTTGGCGGCGAAGTCGTACTGGACCGCGTTCGCCAATACTCCGGAAATGGTCGTGTTGTTCGTACCCGGAGACACCATCCTCGACGCCGCGGTGCGCGCTGATCCCGGACTCATCGAATACGGGTTCGCGCGGAACGTCGTGGTGACGACCCCGACCAGCCTCGTCGCATTACTGCGCACAGTCGCTCTCGGGTGGCGTCACGACGCCCTCGCCGCCGACGCCGCGACGATCCGGGAGCTCGGCGTCGAGCTCCACCACCGCCTCGGATCGGTCCTGAATCACCTCGACAAAACGGGCGCTTCACTGCGTCGGGCGGTCGAGTCGTTCAACTCGACGCTCGGCGCCGTCGACAGCCGCGTCGGAGTCACAGCCCGCAAACTCGCGTCGCTCGAATCGCTCGGGATCTCCTCCGAACCGGATCGACCCAGCCCCGTCGATGTCGGTGTGCGCCCCACTCCCGGAATGTCCCTATCAGAGTCCGACAACCCGGACCGAATACCCGACGAACCAGACGCGCGCGCAACATCGAGCACTGGTTAAGGGAAATCCGGGGATCACCCGGTACCGTCTAGGAGTGCCTTTCCCGCAGCGAAGCCGCTCCGCGGTGCCCGTCGACCAACAGTCGGTACTGCCCAATGTCAGGGGTATCCCCTGGTGGGGCGCCGTTCTGGTGGCCGCGGCCTTCACCGCTGTTGGTGCGATCATCGACGCCAATCACAGCGAGGCGCTGGGCTCGGTCTTCAACTTCTTCTACCTCGTCGGCTGCGTCGTCGCTGTTCTCGCTGTCCGCAGGCGGGCGTTGTTCACCGCCGTCGCACAGCCGCCGCTGATCGCGTTCGGTGTGGGTGTCATCACCCTGTACGGCCTCAACACCGACGAAGCGTCGGGCCTCAAGAGCCTGATTTTCAAGGTCCTGCTTCCGATCGCCAACGACTTCCCGTGGATCCTGTTCACCTTCCTCGTCACGCTGGCACTCGGTGTAGGACGCTGGTACATCACGCGCGGCCAAACGCTGACCGATTCACCCGCACCGAAACGTCGATCACGCGGCGTGGGTACCGAGCACACGTTCAAAAATCCGCCGCCGAAGAATCCGACACCGAAGGATTCGACGTCGCGCACGTCTGAGGCTGCCCGCGCGCGAGCCGGGGACTCGAAGACCAAGCGTTCGCCGCAGAGTGGCGCAGCGAAGTCGGACCGAGGACAACAACCCGGTACCGCTCAGCGTCGGGCGAAGGCTGCTCGACCGGAGTCCGATGCGACGCCACGCACGCGTAAGGCGCCCGCACAGCCAACGTCGACCGATGACCCCCGTCCTCGACGCCGCGCCTCTGGCGAGCCGGGCGAACGCCCCAAGGGTGACCCGACCCGGGGCCAGCGAAACGAGGGCGAACGGAGCGCGGGGCGTGAACGCCCGGCGCGCGACGATCACCGCGAACGCCCCGCCCGCGAGCGTCCAGCGACCGACGACGTCGCGCGCCCCCGCCCGCCTCGTCCCGCACAACAGGATCCTCGTCCGCGGGCGACGGCCGGGCAGGTGCAGCGCACTGCTGCCGGCGAGCAACTCGACGGCCAGTCCGTCCGCGCCACTGCGGCCGCCGATCTCGATCGGTACGAGCCGGCAACACGCGCGGCGGGTTCTGCTGTCTACCAGACCACTCGCGCACGCAATCAGCGCTGAGCGTCAAAGAGTGCTGAGCGTCAAAGAGTTCCGTCGGCAAGCCAGTCGCCGAGTAGCCGGGCCGCGCCGTCGACCAGCGACGGCCAGTCCATCGCCTGCTCGTCGGCACCGTCGCTGACCACTTTGACCAATTGGCACCGCACGTCGAACGCGGCAGCGACGTATGTGACGGCACAGCCCTCCATATCCACGAGGTCTGCCTGCCGTGCCAGACTCGCGCGACGTACCGGGTCAGCGACGAAGGTGTCGCCCGAGGCGAGCACCGAGCCGTCGCCGTCGGGAACCACCCACCGATCGACGATCGGGTAACCCATGGCACGTAGTTCGGTCGCGCTGATGTCGTGCTCGACGACCACCGACGGCAGGAACAATCCAGCGTGGTGATCGTGCAGCGCTCCCGCTGTACCGATGTTGACGACGAGCCTCGTCGACGGCGCCGACGGGTCGGCCAAGGCGCGGGTCAAGGCGGCGGTCGCGCGCATCTTGCCGATTCCCGTGACGAGCAGTCGCGCACCGGACGGCACGTACCTCGCCTCGGCCTGGGTAGCCGAGACGATGAGGATCGAGGGATCGAAGTCGTGGTCAGTCGGTGTCGAATTCATCGGTACCCTTCCGCGAGCGCCAAGGTCGCGCGGGCCGCATCGCCAAGCGCCACACCGTATCCGGGTCCGTGTCGCACCGAATGCACCGCGAGCGGATGCATCTGGTGCAGCGGAATTCGTTGCCGCCATCCGTCGGTGAGTTGATGTGTCCGCTCATACGATTCGACGACGCTGTCGAGATGCGGGCAGCCGAACAGCGCGAGCATCGCGAGGTCGGTCTCGCGGTGCCCGCCATGCGCAGCGGGATCAATGAGGACCGCACCATCTGGCGTCCACACCACGTTTCCACCCCATAGGTCACCGTGCAGGCGCGCAGGCGAAGCACCGTCGTCGAACGTTCCGGCGGCGATGAGATCGCAGGCTTGTCGGGTCGACTCCGCGTCACGCTGCGTGACGTTGCCCGCGGCGATTCCCGCCTCGAGGAAAGGCAGCACGCGCGCCGAGGCGTAGAACTCACCCCAGCGGTCAAGCTCGACGGTGGGCAGGGGCAGCTTCCCGATGAATTGCCTGCCATCGTAACCATCTGGTGGAGAACCGAATTGGGCCGCGCCGGCGTCGTGCGTGCGGGCAAGCATGTGGCCGAGGTCCTCGGCCGCGGCGACGGTCGGGCGTGTGGTGGCCAGTCGTTCGAGTTCGATGTCGTTCGCGGACACCGAGATCACGCCGACTACCCGCGCTCCCCCTGTCGCCAGCCATCGCAACGACGCCGCTTCGGCCGCGAAGAAGTCTGGATCATCGCCCGCCGCAGCGGTTTTGATGAAGGGGTTACTCACCCGTAGTCCGCTGTCGTCCCCGAGTGCTCGCGTTCTCCGCTGACCGCGTCTCGAGTGTCGTACCTGCAACGCGCGCGAGGTGATCGAACTGGTTGTTGGCGATGCGCATGACGATCTCGTACGGCAGCGCGAACTTGCGCGCCCACCAGTACCCGAAACGGGTATCGAAGGAGGTGTAGACCATGAACTTGTTCTTCCGTACACCTGCGAGAATCTTGGCCGCAGCGGATTCCGGACTGACTGAGATGCGGTGAAAGTGACTGATGGCCTTGGCAACTCGCGGATCATCGCGGTCGACCCCGACAATGCTCACCGTGTTGACGAGCGGCGTGGCGACGGCACCCGGACACACCAACGAGACACCGATGCCGTGTCGGCGAAGGTCGAACCTCAACACCTCGGAGACACCGCGGATTCCGAATTTGCTCGCGCTGTAGGCGGCGTGCCACGGCAGCGCGAGTAGCCCCGCCGCCGACGAGACGTTCACCAGGTGCCCACCCTCACCTCGTCGAACCATCTGTGGCACAAAGGATTCGATGATGTGAATCGGACCCATGAGGTTGACGTCGACCATCGACCGCCAGTGCTTGTGCTGCAGATTCTCGACGGTTCCCCACACGGAGATACCAGCGATGTTCATCACCACGTCCATCACGCCGACCTCGGCGTCGACCTGGCGCGCGAACGCCGACACCCAGTCGTAGTCGGAAACGTCGCCCGCGAGGTGGAAGAGCACGACACCACCGGAAGCGGTTATCTCGGCGACCACCTCGTCGAGTGTCTCGGCGTGCAGATCGGTCAACACCAGCTCGGCGCCCTGCGCCGCCGCCGCCGCTGCCGTTGCCCGGCCGATTCCGCTCGCCGCACCGGTGATCAGCACCTTGCGACCGCGCAACGACGGCACCGGCGTCTTCATGACGAGATCATGGATACCCATGGTTTCCAACAGTAGCGGCAGGTTCACCGGACGCGAGTGCGGACCGGCCGATCAGTGAACGCCTGTACCCACACTCACCCGATGGGTAGTTTGCCGTCGAACAACCCGTAAATCACGTCGAGCATCGCGTTGAGCACCTGCGCCGACACGTCAGGCCCTTCGGACAGCAACAGCTGGGTGATCTCTTTCGGGTCACCGGACTTCAGCAACTGTTGAACGAACGGAATCACCAGCGACAGACCGCCATCGGAGCTCGGAGCGCTCGACTGCGGGGTCGCCGGCGGCTTGTTGAGAGTGTCAACCGAAGGCGAAGCAGCGCCCGGGTGCGCATAGTTGAGGATTCCGTTGGTGATCGCCATCGCGTACTTCAACTGTCCGTCGTGACCCGCCAGTGCTGCCGCTTCGCTCGGGTTCGACAAGTTGCCCATCTCGATGAACACCGCAGGCACCGTCGTGAGATTCACCGCGGCGATGTCAGACCTCGTCTGGATGCCATTGTTGACGCCCGCGTAGTTCGCAGGCGGGAAGCCCGCCTTCACGAACGCGTCGCGCATGATGTCCGACGCCTTGCGCCCCTGCCCACCCTGCACCGCGTTCGCCTTGGCGTCGGGAAGCGGAAGCGCGGGCACGATCATGTGAAAGCCCTTTTTCGCAGCGTCAGCGCCCGCAGTCGTCGAATCGGCGTGCAGGCTGACAGCGACCGCCGCCCCTGACCGGCTCGCGGCGGCCGCGCGTTCGTCGACGCATCCGCCCCACCCTGTGTCGTCGGGCCTGCTCAGCACGACTCGTGCACCCTGGCTTTCCAGACCGGCTTTCACCAGTTGCGAGATCTGCCAGTTCACGGTGTGCTCGGCGGCCCCGTTGACTCCGGTGGCGCCGGTGGTCTGGCAGTCCTTCTTGCCGCCGCGGCCGTCGGGCACCTGCGCCGACAGGCTGTGGCCGGCAGAGCCGCCCTGATGTCCTGGATCGAGAAAAACCGTCTTACCTGCAAGGGAGTTGCCGGTCGCCGACGGTGCGGCGGGTGCAGCCATCGCGGTACCCGCCCCCGTCGTGACGGTGACGGATGCGGTGGCCGCAAACGCGAGCGCGGCGGCAACAGCAGACACACGGGTCCGCAGGTGTCGTTTCTGGGTCATCACGGTTTCGGGCACGCTCGGCTTCTGCCGGGCGAACCCCACTCCTTCCAAGACGCAACACTGGTCACAACAGTCACAGCTTTAACAGCTAAGCAGCCGACTGCGCAATGTGGAAATCGGTGACCTGGGACGATGAGATTCGTTAGGCAGCTGTGATGTCACTGCAATCGGCGGGACGCGCTCACCGATCAGTGGGATGCGGTCAGTGCGTGTCCGGCAGGTGACGAGTGATGTGCAGAATGCCGTACTCGTCGTCGGCCGTTTCGGCTGTCGCCAGCACGCCCGCGAGAGCCTCCCGCGCGTCGGTGCGATCCATGCCCGATCCGATCGCGACGATCCTGGTTCTTGGCTCCTCCCCCGACCAGCCGTCGCGCGTGATGCGAACAAAACCGCCGACACCGTGGACGACGTAGCGCTCGGGATACCCCGGCAGATCGAACCGGACCACACCCTTGATGCGATAGCACCCGGTGGGCGGCTCACGAAGCAATGCTGCGAGACGTCGCGGATCGACGGCGTCGGCGGTGTCGAGTTCGACGGACTGGTAGGTGTCGTGCAAGTGCGCGTGCACCCCGTGCCCTGCAGGCTCCCCGTGAGCTTCTGCGTGCTCGGGGTGTTCGGCGTCGGGGATCAGCAGTTCGTCGAGTGTGAGCTGACGCGGCGTCGTGACGTCTTCGACAGCGCGCGCGAGCCGATCGAACAGCAACGCCGGATCGACCCGCCCTTCGGCCACGGCGACGACGGGCGCGGACGGATTCACCTCGCGGACCGTGGCGACCAGCTCCGAGAGCGCCGCAGCGTCGACGAGGTCACGCTTGTTCACGACGACGAGATCAGCGATCGCGATGTGCGAGTCGACGTCGGGGTGCCGCACGCGTAGTTCGGCAAAACCCGCGGCGTCGATCACGTATACGAGTCCGCCGTAGCGCATCGTCGGGTCGTCGAGTCCCGCGACGAGGCGGACGAGCGTCTTCGGTTCGGCGATGCCACTCGCTTCGATCACGATCGCGTCGAGTCCGGCTTCCGGTCGGGCAAGCGCCACCAGCGCGGCGTCGAGTCCGTCGCGGTCGACCGAGCAGCACATGCAGCCGTTGGACAGCGTGACCGCTCCGTCGGCCTGACCGGCCACGAGCAGTGCGTCGATGTTGATGGCCCCGAAGTCGTTGACGAGGACGCCGAGCCGCGCCCTGTCCGCGACTCCCCCATCCACAGCTCCCCCATCAGCGGCCTGTCCGGCTCCGCCTGCGCGGAGGAGGTGATTGAGCACGGTCGTCTTACCCGCACCGAGAAAGCCCGCGAGAACGACTACGGGCACCGGCTCCGGGGTCATGCGGGCGAGTCGGCAAGTCCGTCGAAGCAGTCGGTGCAGATCACCGCCAGCTCGCGTCCCAGCCGATCTGGATAGTTGTCGACGTTGCTCGTCGGTCGACCGCACTCGCTGCACCTGCCGACCACGGCGGCGTCGTCGGAGAAGTCGACGGTCATCCGCTTGTCGAAGACGTACAGCGAGCCCTCCCAGAGGCCGCGGTCGCCATACTGCTCGCCGTAGCGGACGATGCCGCCGTCGAGTTGATAGACCTCCGAGAAGCCGCGCTTACGCATGAGCATCGAGAGCACCTCGCAACGCACACCGCCCGTGCAGTAGGTGACGACCGGGCGATCCTTGAGGTGGTCGAATGCGCCGCTGTCGAGGAGCGGTACGAAGTCACGCGTGGTCTCGACATCGGGTACGACCGCGCCGGCGAAACGCCCGATCTGCGCCTCGATCTGATTGCGCCCGTCGAAGAAGACGACGTCGTCGCCGCGTTCGGCAACGAGGCGGTGGACGCCCTCCGGATCGAGTCGTTCGCCACCTCCGACGACGCCATTCGCGTCGACATCGAGTTCATCGGGCGCACCGAATGTGACGATTTCCGGGCGGACCCGAACGACCAACTTAGGGAAGTCGTCTCCGACACCTTCCGACCATTTGATGTCGACATCTCGGAATGCAGGGTATTCACGCAGTCTTCTGACGTAGCGTTTGACGCTGCCCAGTTCGCCGCCGACTGTCGCATTGATACCGTGCGGGGACACAATGATCCTTCCGCGAAGATTGAGCGATTCGCACACGGCTACTTGCCACAGGCGTATCGCTTCGGGATCCGGAAGCGGCGTGAAGACATAGAACAACACGATCTTGGGGGTCGACACAGTGCAAGGGTACGGTCGGCGCCGCGCGCGTTTTCTGGCGGTTCCCGCATTCGCTGCGGCTGCGGTGCTCGGTGTTGCGATCACCTCGTGCGGGTTGAACACCAGCACCACACCCTCGTCGATCGTGCTACCTCCAACCGACAACTTGTCGACCGAATCGGATTATCCGAGCTCCTCGACGACGATCGCCACGCAAAGCCGTACGGCAACGTTTCTGCCGAGCGGGACAATCGGCCGCGCTATAGCCACCGCACCACGCGCCGACAATTCGCGATATCACCAGGGTTCGACGGCCCCACGTGGCCCTGTCATCGAGACGTCGGGGTTTCACTTCACCACCCCGGACAGAGCTGTGAGTTGCTCCACAGAGATCAACGTCGACGCTTCCCGTCGCGCTCTGACCTGCCGAGCGAATGACGGCCAGTCGTCTGCGCCACGCCCGGCACGTACGCCGCGTTCCTGTGCATGGGCTGAGGATTTGGTTGTGCTGACGGCCGAACGTGCGCAACAAGGCGGTTGCGACAATGAGCATCCGGTTTTGTATCGCAGCGCAATCGTCGACTACGGAACAACCATTTCAGTCGGCAGATTCTCGTGCTTGATCGACACCCCTGGAATCTTCTGCCTGCAATCTGACTCGCAATCCGGATTCTCGCTCAGCACAAAGGGTTTCGCCCCACTCAATGCCGCCGACAAGGCTCCTGGGTCTCTTTCGAACCCGACTGGAATCGATTCCGATACAGCCACGACAACCGGACCCGACCAGCCTCGCGACGACACACCCACATCTCCGACCAATTGAAGAAGGCATTGCTTGATCAGCAATGCTCAGTAGTGACGCGAACCGCATTTCAATGCTTAAACCTCCCCGACCACTCATGTGCACGCCGTCACCACGATTACAGATGCCGAATATTCGAAGAAACGGTGTATAAAGAATGTATATACCGTCCAAGTTCGATGAGTGTCGATGCAGGCGTCGACGAGGGTAGGCCCTGAGCGCACTCACAAGAACAGCAGTACATCGCAGCGACAAGCTCTCCGCTGCGTCCACAAGTCCACAGCACAACCCGGAGGGGAAAATGGCAAAGAAGGAAATCGTCCAGGTCATCGACGACGTCGACGGGAGAGTACTCGACGAGTACGAAACCGTCCGCTGGAGTCTCGACGGCAAGAGCTACGAGTTCGACACTTCGTCGAAGCACGCCCAGCAGTTCCGCGACGGACTCGCGAAATACATTTCGGTTTCTCGCGCAAGCGGTTCACGCAGCCCCAAGCGTGTGGCGCACAACGCAGGTGGCGCCCGAAGTAAAGAGCAGACGCAGGCAATCCGCGCGTGGGCAACAAAGAACGGCTTTGAGGTCAGCGACCGCGGTCGCATCCCGTTGAATGTGCTCGAGGCATTCGAAGCAGCACACTGACGTCGCGCGGCGCGTCGTATCAACTGTCGCGCCGCATTGATGGACACGTACAAGTAGGGCGTCTATACGGCCAATGGCTGCGTAGACGCCCTACTTGTCGGGTCGGGGTGGCGATCGGCGTGTGTTTCGCTTCGACGGCGTGAGCTGGGTGACCTACTCATCTGACAGCTGGGGCGCGACGTAAGCGGCGCGTATCGGGAGCGCCACGGCCACACTGCAATGCGTGTCGAGTTCGACGGGTGACGACCGAATTTGGTTCCGGATACGCGCATGGTGTAGTTTCGCCTTTGCGCTTGGGACGGATTTCACCGGGCGCGCATTCACGAATACGGGGCTATGGCGCAGCTGGTAGCGCACCACACTGGCAGTGTGGGGGTCAGGGGTTCGAGTCCCCTTAGCTCCACAACACAAAGGGCAGGTCAGACACTATTTCTGGCCTGCCCTTCGTCGTACCGAATCCCCGCAGTGTGCCGAGAATGCGCCATCGCTCTTTAGACGGGCCTCACTCATTGACGTTCCGCGTCATCGTCGCGTTCGCCTTGGTCGGGTAGCGGGTCGTCCACGGCACGATCGGCGAATCCTGCACCGGCCACTCAAAATAGCTCACCGTCGCCAGAACCTCGTGCGCAAGTTGCCGCATCAACGCGAGGTGAGCGTTGCCGGCCTGCGAACGGATTCGCCGACCCGACCCGCGCTGTCTGCCCAGCCCGGTACGCCTCGACCGCCTCAGCAGGCGTCGGCAGTGGCGATCCGAACCCCCGGCGTCGAGTCACGCTCGCCCGTACCGGGCCAACTGCTCGCCCAGTTCGTCGAGCGAGTCCAGCCGCACATCGGCGACGCTCGCCTGCGGCCTGCTCCCGTGAATGTGACCCCACGGACCGCGCCGCAGGAACGCCGTCCGCAGACCCGCACCGTTCGCAGGCAGCACGTCGTTGTCGAGCCGATCACCGACGTACAACACCTCGCCCGCCTCGACACCCGCTGCCTGCACCACCCGCTCGAAGAACTCCGGCGACGGCTTCGCCACCCGCCACCCGGCAGACGACGCGACGAGGTCGGCACCGAAACCGAGAGAGCGCAGACCGGCGACCGCCCCCGTCGGCTGGTTGCCCGCAATACCGACGACGAACCCAGCGGCCCGCGCCGCCCGCAGACAGCCGACGGCGTCGGGATACAGGTCGACGGACGTGATGGGCGGCGTCGACGCAGGCGCGGCCACCCCGAGCCGCTGCCAGACCTGCCGATGGTCCTCGTCGCGTTCGGTCAATGCACCGAGCACACCCATCAGCGCGAACGGCGTCGTCCCTGCGTCGAGTGCGCGCTCGGCCCACATGCGCGACTCGTCGACCAACGTCTCACCGACGTCGAACACGACGGCACGCAGCCCAGCAGGTAGTCGCTCATCCACCCGTCGATCGTCGCGCGGCCCCGAGTACGTCGACTCCGAGCGAAACACCAGACCCCCGCAGTGTGACGACAGTGTGCCAAGAACCGCACGACCGGGCGGATACGGAACCGAACCGAAAGCGTCATCTGCACAGGTCAGCACCGATTGAACCGACCGCAGCCAAACCCGCACAGACACTGCGAATCGCACTGGCAGTGTGGGGGTCAGGGGTTCGAGTCCCCTTAGCTCCACCGAGAAAGACTCTCTCCGACCTCATCGGAGAGGGTCTTCCAGTTCAGACCCGCGCTAGCTGGACAAGACACGGATCAGGGCTTTTCGATCAGCTTGTAGTCCGAGATCAGCTTGCCGACTTCGTTCTCCTGGAACTTGCTGTACAACTTCTCTCCGAGCAGGTGCGGTCCGGGTAGGTGGACCTCTTCGCCGTCCCTTAGGCGTGAAGTCGCGTTGAGCAACTCCCGGGCGTCGTAGGTCGATCCGTAGACCTCCGGCACGCCGCGCTCGAGGTCGAGCAACGTGTAGACGGCCTCCATCGGTGTGCGGACCGAGTACTCCGTCGTGAAGATGCAGTCTCGGCTCTGGCTCTCGGAGAACTGACCGATGAACGCGAAATTCACTGCTCCATCGGGCACCACGGGCGGCCGATCGCCGTGCTGGCGTGCTGGCGTGCTGGCGTGCTGGCGTGCTGGCGTGCTGGCGTGCTGGCGTGCACAGATCTTGTGGATGTACTCGGGATAGAACGTTTCGTCACGGCGTGTCCGTGGCGTGATCGAACGATGGGGCCGAAAGGTGTTCACCTTTACTGTTTTCGGGCCTAATTCCGCGAGAGCTCGAGTGATCTCCGGCAGGTACTGACTCCTTATGCGAGCCAAGCCTCGTATCGACGACCGCCGCCTGTACGAGGACGGACGGCCCTCTGCACGGAGGGGTGAATCACCGGGAGCTGGCCGACGGCCTCAGCCCTGACGGCCCTTGTATCGAGGGTCCTTCTTGTTGATGACAAAGATGCGCCCGCGACGCCGCACCACCTGGGCGCCGGGCTTGTTCTTCAATGAGCGAACCGAGTTACGTACCTTCATGGAGCTATTGTAAACGATTGTCGTTATCGTTAGACACTCGATCTCATATGCCACCAACACTCGGCGCCCCGGTCTGTCCCATTATATGGGAACCAAGTATCGAATAGTGATACCAATCAGCTAGCCTCATGGCGGGCGCTCCACCCGAAGCACCGCCTTTACGGTGACCATCCGCATCACCCCCGCCGTTCAGTCCCCGAGAACAGGAGTGATGCGCGATGCCGCCTTCCTCGACAACTCCCACAGTCCCGATCGAATCAGCAGCGCTGCGAGGCATTCGAGGGTCGGCGATCCGCGACCTCCTCGCCGTCACCGAGCAACCCGAAGTGCTGAGCCTCGCGGGCGGCCTTCCCGCCACCGACCTCATGCCGAGCGACCGGATCGCCGACGCCGCTGCACGAACGATCGGCCGGCCCGATGCGCTGCAATACACGACCAGCCGCGGAGTATCGCTCTGCCGCGATGTGGTTGCGAGCATCGAAGACGTCGATCCAGACCGAATCCTGCTGACGCACGGATCTCAGCAGGCGTTGTCGTTGCTTGCTCTGGCTCTGGTGGACCCGGGCGACGTCGTTGTCGTCGACGATCCCGTGTACGTCGGTGCCTTACAGGCATTCCAATGCGTGCGCGCCGAGATCGTGGCCCTGCCGATCACGAGGAACGGCACGAACGTCGGAGAACTGTCGAGGCTCCTCGAACGCGGCGTCCGGCCGCGAATCGTGCACACGGTGAGCAATTTCCACAATCCCTCGGGAGTAACCGCGAGCACCGAGACCCGCACCAGTCTCGCCGATTTGGCCGAGACTTACGGATTCTGGATCGTCGAGGACGATCCATACGGACGCCTTGCGTTCGACGGCGCGCCAACAAGCCCGATCCCCGGCGAACGGACCATCCGACTGGGCTCTGCGTCGAAGACATTGGCACCGGCACTGCGAGTTGGCTGGATGAACGCGCCGCCAGCAGTGGTGGCGCTCGTGGAACGACTGAAACAGTCTGCGGACCTGTGCGGATCGACACTCAACCAACTCATGGTGGCCGACTTGCTCGCGGACACAGAGTGGTTCGATGCCCACATCGACACAATCGCTTCGGCATACTCCCTCCGCGCACACGCCTTGACTTCTGCTCTCGACGCCGAGCTCGGCAACTTGGTCGAGTACACCTCACCCACCGGCGGAATGTTCTGCTGGGTGCGACTGCGCGGGGTCGACACCAGCGAACTCCTGAGTGTCGCACTGTCGTACGGCGTGGCGTACGTTCCGGGTTCGGCATTCGCCGTCGATGCCGACCTCGGCGACAGCGCGCGACTCAGCTTCGCAACCCTACAACCCGATGCACTTCGCGAAGCAGTTCAAAGACTCCGCACAGCTACCGACCACGTGGTCGGGCGTCGTAAATCTTCCGCTGCCCGCTGAGATCTGAACATTGGTCCGACGTTTCACCGTCGCCCCAACCACGTGTGTCCAACCACGTCTGCCCCGCCACCATGGTGTGGTGGCGGGATGCAGACGGGTTGCGGCACAACCGGATTCGACGGTTCGCCCGGTTCGTCGGGCTTGTGTGTCGGCCGGGTTGGCACGTCGGTCAGGTGACGCGCCGGTCAGGTGACACAGCGGTCAGGCGGTGTCGGCCAAGGGTGGGTCGACGCCTCCGGGTGGGTCGACGTCGCCGAGCCTAGCCGGCCAGCTGTGCTTCGGCGGCAGCTTTCGTCTGAGCCGACACCTCACCAGGGATCGCTTCCAACACCTCCACCACCGCCCGCACATGCGCGCCGGCGACCCGACCGTCGGCGACGTAGCCGGCCAACGTCGGACACGCGGGCGCCAGGCGGTCACCGCAGATCGTGGTGAACGAGCCGGTCGCCGCGATCACCCGATACCGGGCGGCCGGGTCACCACTATGCAGACGCTGTCCCATGAAGTTGCGAATATCGCGGAAACCCAACGAGTGGGGCAGATCCCGGTCAGAGGCTTCCACGATCAAACGATCCGTCACCGCACCCGCCGTCCGCAACGCCAGCCGTTCGGCCTCAATCGTGGCTTCCACCAGCACGTCATCAGACACCAACGACACATCCACCGTCGCCAACTCATCCAACACCACAGCCAAACGCGACAGTTTCTCCGCCACCACCGCATCCGCCGACCCCACCACAGCAGCAGCCAAAGCCGAAGGCGCGCCCTCGTTTCCACCGTTGCTGTTCACGTGCCGCCACCCCCGCCCCGCGTCGTATCGAATATGTGTTCTACACTACCCGACAATTCAGACAACGTCGAGGAAATTCTCGAACACACGATCGGACTGTGGATAGTCACCGCAACACGCGTTATGAACACTGAGTTCGCTTGTGCGACAACGTGAATCGCAACATCGAGTCTGCCGATCAGTTGATCGAGGACTCCTCAAACGCTTGAAAGCTTCCGTCGGATTGCCACGAGTCAGAACGCCGGCATCGCGGTCCCGAGGTATTCCTCACTGCCGCAACAACATTCGCTGACCTGCACTGGTCACGCATAGAACGAGACCCCTTCGACGCGTCGTCGAAGGGGTCTCGTTCAAGCAGTAGAAGTGTCAGCTCAGGAGAACTTCGCCTTCAGCTTTTCGACGCGCTCTTCGTGCTTTTCCTTCTTCTCGGCCTTCTTCTCGTCGTGGAGCTTCTTACGAGCGGCCTCGGCTGCGGCCTCAGCGGCATCCTGCTGAGCCTCGAGCTCGGAGAGAACCTCGTCGAGCGGGCGACGCACGATGGCACCGTCGTACTTGGTCACCAGAGCGTCGAGCGCTGCGGTGTCGGCCTCGTCGGTCTGCGCGAGGATGGCATTACCGCCGGGGCGAACGGTCTTGCCGAACTCCGTGATCGCGTCGTCGAGGTCGTCAGAACGGCTGGCGTCGACCAGCGCGCCGCCTGCGGCACCGAGGCCAAATCCGAGCAGAACACCAAGGGCCCACCGAGCACGCCGATCAGCATCCCGATCAAGGAGCCACCGACCGTGGCGTCGCCGGACTTCACGTCGCCGCCCTCGGTGATCGTCAGATGACCCGCGTCGTCACGCTGCACGATGGCCGCGGAGACCAGCCCGACCGATGAGCCGGAGTTGGTGATGGTGTTGTACACCTCGTAGGTCGTTGAGTTCTCCGGGAAACTGATCGCTACGACATATTCGGTCATGCCCTGCCTTCCATTTCACAGTTGTACGACTCGTCCCCCCCACGGACGGAACCGTCGGCCCCGCATTTACACCGAAGCGTGCATCCGTAACGGTGGGGTGTGGATGCCCGACGTCAGAAGTGTGACCGTCCCATCACCACGCGTGATTTTTTCGCACTGGCGGCCGTAAGGTCCTTGCGCATCAACGGTTTGTTCACCTTCTCGGTGAAGGTCTCGATCAGCGGTCCGGTAAAGAATGCGGTGACCACAGTGCCCGCACCGATCGTGCCGTGGAAGATCACTGCGAGCACGACAAAGACCAAGTCTTGACATGTTCGCACTGCCCGATACGGCATTTTCGAGTGGTCGACGATGATCGGCGCAACCGCGTCGTAGGGCGAATTACCAAGTGCCGAAGTCATATACAGCGATGCGCCGTAACAGAAGAAAGTGATTCCAATGGCGAACATGACCATCTTCTGCCATGCCGCGGGATTGTCGGAAAAGTACGGATCGAGCCACGTGCTGAACCACTGCACGAAGTAGCCGACCAGAACATGTTCATGATCGATCCGATTCCGATGTACTGGCGACCCCACAGCAGCATAGGAATGAAAAGAACTGCGTTGCTGATCAACTGGTAGGTACGGAGGTCGATCCCAAGCGTGTTGCTGATGCCGATGTTCGCCGCGGTGTACGGGTCGACGCCAACCTGGCCGACGCGCAGCACCGCCGATCCCAGAGAGAGGACCGCGATGCCCACCAGAGCCCAGAAGATGCGCCGGACGTAGTAGCCGTCGAGCAGCGTCGAGTCCGACGGGGTCGTCGACTCGTCGGATCGGTCAGAGTGTGTGTCGTCCCGACTGTCGTCTGGTCCGGTCATCGCTGAACGTCACCGCCTCGGTCACAGGCCCCCTGACAACAAGTGATACCAAGGGTGCCACCAAAACGACAGCGATCGGGCGATTTCGGGCCTTTGTGCTCTCGCGTCGCGTCGTCGCAACGTGTTTGAGATCTACGTGTGTGAGATCTAGGTCCGTGAGATCTGAGTCTGTGAGATCCACGACCGTTCCAGCGACTACCGAGAACGACTATTCACTTGCCTTGCCGAGCAGCGAGTCGAGCCATCCGGTGCCGTTGAGAATCCCGTCCACAGGCACGCCGCCGGAGAGCACCGTCGGTGTGGCGACCTGTCCCCCTGTGGCCTTGGCCAGTTGATTCTCTGACTCCTCTGCCGCCTTCTCCCCCTCGGCGACCTTGGCCCCATCGGCGATGCATTTCTGCGTCACCGCGTTGGCGCCCTGCTCGGCCGCGACCTTCGCCAGGTCGGAGTTCGACTTATCGGAGTCGCCACCTTCCTTCGGCTGATCTGCGAACAGCGCGGTGTGGAACTTGAAGAAGACCTCTTTATTCTCCCCTGCGCCAACACATTGCAGGGCGCCGGCCGCACGACTCGAGTAGCTGCCTGACGCCGACTGACGATTGAGGAAGTTCAACATGTGGTAGCGAACTCGAAGCCTGCCCGCATCGACGGCGCTCACAATCGCCTGACCCGACTGCTCCTCGAACTGCTTGCACACCGGGCACATGAAGTCCTCGAAGACATCGATCGTCGTCTTCGCGTCGGCAGCTCCGATGATCAACGCGGCGTTGGAGTTGAGGACCTGCTCGTTCGCCGTTCCCCCGTGGTCGCGGTTGCGGTTCCACAGCACGCCGCCGACGACCAGAGCGATCACCACCACAACCGCGATTCCCAACAACACATACGTCGAAGTGCTCGACGTCGAGCGAGGTTGGTGTTTCGACGTCGATGCGGGTGGCTTGCGCCTGTCAGTCACAGATCATCCTTCGTGTGGTCGCCGTGCCTCCTACGGAGCGGGTGCACAACACCGGTCAGCAGCGTGGCACCACGGGCGAGCCTAACGCACCGGTGATCCACCACAGCACCGTCGAGTCATGACAAGCACCATCGAGTCACGACAAGGCGGCGTCGACGACCTCCTGCGCCTGCTCCTGCACCCTCGCGAGGTGCTCGACGCCCTTGAACGATTCGGCATAGATCTTGTACTTGTCTTCGGTACCCGACGGCCGCGCGGCAAACCAGGCGTCAGCGGTGGTGACCTTCACGCCGCCGATCGGCGCATTGTTGCCCGGCGCTTTCGTCATGACCGCGGTGATCGGGTCACCGGCGAGATCGGTGGCAGTGATCTGATCAGCAGACAGATTCGCAA
This sequence comes from Gordonia sp. 852002-51296_SCH5728562-b, assembly GCF_001665475.1. Classification (NCBI taxonomy): domain Bacteria; kingdom Bacillati; phylum Actinomycetota; class Actinomycetes; order Mycobacteriales; family Gordoniaceae; genus Gordonia; species Gordonia sp. 852002-51296_SCH5728562-b. Next base: position 27,751 of record NZ_LZMI01000057.1, read on the forward strand.
GCACCGCCTTCTGTTCGCGGGTGGCGGGCGCATCCGTTCTGGCGTAAGCGGATTCGCCGTACTCCGCAGCCAGCTCGCGGTAGCGCTCCGACGGAGTTTTACCAGTCACCGCAAGGATCTCCGATGCCAGCAGCGCCATGATGATGCCGTCCTTGTCGGTCGACCACGGACCGCCGTCGAACGTGAGAAACGACGCGCCTGCACTCTCTTCGCCGCCGAACGCGATGCTGCCGTCGAGCAGGCCGTCGACGAACCATTTGAACCCCACCGGTACCTCGATGAGCTTCCTGCCGATGCCCGCGACGACCCGGTCGATGAGACTCGAACTCACCAGAGTCTTGCCGACCGCGGCGTCAGGCGACCAGCTCGACCGATGCGTGTACAGGTAGTCGATCGCAACTGCCAGATAGTGATTGGGGTTCATCAACCCGCCGTCGGGGGTGACGATGCCGTGGCGGTCGGCGTCTGTGTCGTTACCCGTGGCGATGTCGTAGGAATCACGCGACTCAATGAGCGAGGCCATCGCGTCCGGCGACGAACAGTCCATCCGGATCTGACCGTCCGTGTCGAGCGTCATGAACGAAAACGTCGGGTCCACAGTCGGATTCACGACGGTGAGCTTGTCGAGGTTGTACCGGAACCCGATGGCGGCCCAATAGCCGACCGACGCACCGCCGAGTGGGTCGGCGCCGATGTGAATCCCCGCGTTGCGGATCGCCTCGAGGTCGACGACCGATGCCAGGCCGTCGGTGTAATTCATGACGAACGAATAGTCGTGTACCAATTCGTCGCGTCGGGCTTTCTCGAACGGAATGCGTTTGACCCCATCGAGTTTCGCCGTCAGCAATTCGTTGGCACGGTTGGCGACCCACGATGTGATCGTCGTATCGGCGGGGCCACCTGTCGGCGGATCGTATTTGAAGCCGCCGTCACGCGGTGGGTTGTGTGATGGAGTGACGACGATGCCGTCTGATTGCACGCCGGGATTGGCAGCGTTGAACCTGAGGATTGCGCGACTGACAGCGGGGGTCGGCGTGTAGGTATCGCCTTCGGCGGTGTAGACGGTCACCCCGTTGGCCACCAGTACTTCAAGTGCCGACTTCCACGCCGGAACCGACAGAGCGTGAGTATCGAATCCGATGAACAACGGGCCGGTGATACCCGCGCCTGCGCGGTACTCGACGATCGCCTGGGTGATCGCGAGGATGTGCGCTTCGTTGAATGCGGAGTCGAGGCTCGACCCCCTGTGCCCCGAGGTACCGAAGACGACCCGTTGCCCGGGATCGTCCGGATCCGGCACCTTGTCGTAATAGGCACCGACAACGGCGTCGACGTCGATGAGGTCTTCGGGCTGAGCCGGAGTGCCGGCACGTGGGGAAGCCATAGTCCTAGATTGTGCCCGAAACACGGCGCCGCCGTCAGTCCCCTGTTCCACCGGCGTCATGCTGGAGTCGATGAACCCGCGACTGAATGTGCTCGTCCTGCCCGGAGGCACCGACAACAGCTACCGCCCGTTCCGAGCGACCCAGGGAACAGCGCTGAGGATGTACCCATTCACCTGGTCGATACGGGCGAGGTTCGGCAGCGCCGTCGACGTGCGGCAGGTGCGCTACCGCGTGTACGGGTGGAACGGCGGTCAGGCAAGCCCCCTTCCGTATGCGCGGGCAGCGCTCGATTCGATCACTCGCGACAACCCCGACGTTCCCGTCGTCCTCATCGGACACTCGATGGGCGGGCGCGTGGCGGCGCATCTCGGCGCCGACCCACGGGTCACCGACATACTCGCGCTGGCCCCCTGGTGGCAGCATCGCGACTGGCGCCACATCCGTCGAGGCGTGCGCGTGCGCGCCATCCATGGCGACGCCGACACCCTCACGTCACCACGGCGTACCGCCGAAGGCATCGCCGAACTGCGCGCCGCCGGTTACGACGCCACGTTCGTCTCGGTGCCGGGTGGGCGGCACGCGATGCTCGACCATGTCTCACTGTGGCAGCGTTCAGCGCTCGACGTCGTCGGTCGTGCACTCGCCGAAGACACCTGATTTTCACCGGCTATCGCGGAAGTCCGTTGCGCGCCACACACCGGGCATCGCCTACCTGTTCCACGCGGTACCGTGTGCGCATGCCAAGGGCAGGTAGGCGGAAAACGACGTCGGAGAGCAGAATTCTCGATGCGACATCGGCAATTCTGGAAACCGGCGAGCACTACGCCGACATCCCCGTCGAACGCATCCTCGAGGTCGCCGAGGTCTCCCGATCAACGTTCTATCAGTGGTTTCCCGACAAGACCGCGCTCATTCTGCAACTCACCACTCCACTGCTCGCCGAGTTCGTGGCGACGGCGGACCGCTACTGGAAGGAACCGTCGCAGGCACGTCCGGAGGCGCTCGCCGACGTCATCGTCGAACTCTTCGCGTCCGCCCGCCGCTACCGCGTGATCTGGCGTGCGTATCTGGAGACGACGAGCACCGACACCCGCTTGGGCGACAACTTTCGACGAGGCCTGCAGAACTACACGGCCGATATCGCCGAACGAATCCGTACCGAGCAGGCCGCTGGAATCGCGTCCCCCGACATCGAGCCCGATCAGACGGCGCGATTCATCGTGGTGGGTATGCAGGCAGGCTTCTCCGACGTCATGCAACTCGCCGACGACGGCTACGACCGCGCGTTCGCCTCGGCCATGGCTCGATCGTTCTGGCTCACCATGTACGGCGACGGCACCGCACAAAAAAGCCTCCCACCTGCGTAAACAGGTGGGAGGCTTTCGTGGAGCTGCCGGGAATTGAACCCGGGTCCTCCGTCGCTTCGGTAGGGCTTCTCCGTGTGCAGTCCGCTATATCTCTACTCGGATCTCTCGGTCACGCGAACAAGCCGAGATGACGATCCCAGTCGCTGTGAGATGTCCCGTTCACTCCCGCGACCAGAGTGGACAGTGAGCTCCCTGAGATGATGCCGGCACCGGGCAAGGGAGCAAAACCCGGGCCAACAGACACGCAGTCGCTGTCAGGCAGCGAGTGCGTAGTCGCGCTGATTCTTATCGGCGCTTAATTGGTTGCCGCGACGCTTAACGGTGGTCTCTGGCCTGCACCGACACGCTTCCCCCACCTCGACGCACGTAGTCGAAACCGATCAGCCCCGAGATGGTTCCACCGGAAACCGGCGGAAGCTCCACTATAACAACCCACGGCACGCGGTTCATTCCCTTTTCTGTTCGGCCCTGATCACTGCCGCGCGCCGCCCATCTGTCACGCGCCGAGCGCCGGTCCGATGACCCGCCAACTGTCACGCATCTCAGTGGCGAATAACGACCATGTGTGCGCGCCCTGATCGAACACACGGTACGTGTGCGGTATCCCCGCCCCATTGAGAGCGGCGGCCATCTGGTCGGTACACCAATGTGTCCCCATCTCCACCTCGGCGGGTCCGGCCAGCAACGACGGTGCGCCGAGGGGAGCACCGTCGGTTCGTCCCGGCAACCCCGACGCCGCGCCCAGATAAATTGCCTTTCCCCGCAGTCGTGCAGGATTCCGCGAAGGATCGTGATCGACCCACGCGGGCGATCCGGGAGGTCCGAACATGTTCAGCGCGTTGCCACCGCCTATCGATGTCGTGGCGAAGACGCCTGCGGTCGCGGGCGGCGCACTGATGGCAGGGCAACCGCTGTACGACGCCGCCGCGCGATAGAGCGATCCACCCCGGCCGGCGATGTCGAGCGCGGGACCACCGGAGAGGGACAGACCGGCGATCGCGTTGCGGCCGTTCGCGCGCAGTGGGCCTGCGATGGCACCTGGCAGTTCCCGCAGCAGGTAGGTCTCCCACTTGTTGACGCCGAGCGCGGGGTCCGGCCGCTGCCAGTCGGCATACCAGGCGTACGGCCCACCCAGCGGCGACACCACTGTCACGTTCTTGCCGGCGAAGAACGATCGGTGGTCGGTTTGCTTGAGCCAACTATCACCCTCGACGCCGCCCGACCGTCCATTGAGCAGATAGAAGACCGGCGCCGAGCCCTCGCCTCGCGGTCGCAATACCTGATTGGGGATCACCTTGCCCATCGACGGCGAGTACACGTAGACGATCGACAGTTGGTCGTCGACCCGGTCGATACGCACCACCGCCGCCGACGCAGGAGCCGCGACCGCGGTACCTGTGAACACCGCTGCCACGGTCGCCAAGACAACGGCCAGCGACGTGGCGACGATCGACGCACCGCGCCGACACCGCCTCGACGCCTCCAACGGTCGCAGCATCCGTGACGACTGTGACGCCTGTGGCTGATGTTCCGGCTGCGGTAGTCCTCTCATGATCACCCGGCATGTCTACCCACACTCACAGCAACCTTCCAGACTCGGCGCGCCGCTCATCGTCAGTCGAAACTAGATCGCAACGCAAACGACCGTCCCGAGATACCCCCGAGTCGTCGACGTGACCCGGCGACGGTCGCACTCAGCGAATCTCGAGGACAGCCGTGTCGTGCACGCCTACCGGCACCGACAACTCACCGTGCTGCGCCGTGAACGACCGCCCGGTCCACGCGTCGACACCGGTGACCGACGCATCACCCACGAGTCCGACGCTCCCCAACGACACCGACAGCGTCCGAGCATGATCGGAACGGTTGGTGAGCGAAATGACCAGACCCTTGTCGCCGATCGCGCGCGACCACACCTCGGGATCGTCGTCGACCATCGCGCCTGCGACGACTCGCGAATCCTGGTCGATCGCGATGATCGCCGCGTTGCGCAACATGTCGAGCGTCTCCTGCGACATGTTCGTCAGGTCGTTGCCCGCGATGAGAGGCGCAGCCATCATCGACCACATCGACATCTGCGTACGCTGCTCCGCCGCTGTGAGACCAGATGATCCGACGACGAGCATGTCCGAGTCGATGAACGACCCCGGTTTCACCCGCGCGGTCAGCGGCCCGGCGGCGTCGACGATGTTGACGATGCCCTGATACCCCGACGGCCCATTTGCGGTCGACCACGCGGGCGTGACGTCGTTGGTCACACGGGTCGTCGTTGCCGTTCCGCCCCAATCGAATTGGGCACCGGGTACCGATCCGGCGACGCCACTGTTGGGATTGATCGCAAACACGATGCGACGGCCTGTGTCGCGCAACGCATTTCGCATCGCTGTGAACGACGAGACCTGATCGTCGTGGGACGTATTCGACGAACACCAGTCGTACTTGAGATAGTCGACGCCCCACCCGGCGAACGTCTGAGCGTCGATCACCTCGTGACCACCGCTGCCCGTCGCCCCTGGATACGTGCCCTGATACTGCGTGCAGGTCTTGTCCCGCGCGCCGGAGTAGATACCGAAGAGCAGGCCCCGCTCATGAAGGTAGACACCGAGTGCGGCCATCCCGGAAGAGAATCGCACCGGATCAGCCTGCAGCCTGCCCGAGGCGTCGCGCTGTGGCGCGGCCCAGCAGTCGTCGACGATCACATACTTGTAGCCGGCATCGCGCAGCCCCGACGACACGAGCGCGTCAGCCTGCGCACGGACGATCTGCTCGGTGATCCCGCATCCGAAAGTGTTCCAACTGTTCCACCCCATCGGGGGAACCGCCGCAAGCCCGGGAATCGCGGGCCCATCACCGCCGATCCGACCCTCCTGCTGCGGCGTACACGCGACAGCCGCCAACGCGGCGATCACCGCCACCAGGGCGGCAACCACCGAGAAACGTGTTCGACGATACGACGACGTCGTGGTCACATGCCCTTGACCCGACGACCCAGCTCGCGTTCGACCTCACGCTGCGCGGTGCGTCGAGCAATGTCGTGGCGTTTGTCGTGCGCCTGCTTACCGCGAGCAAGTGCCAACTCGACCTTGACCTTGCCGTCGTTGAAATAGAGCGACAAAGGCACCAAGGTCAGGTTGCCGTCGCGGATCTTGCCGATCAGATTGTCGATCTCGCTCCGATGCATGAGCAGCTTGCGCTTACGCAGCGGTGTGTGGTTTGTCCACGAACCGCGACCGTACTCGGCGATGTTCAGGCCACGCAGCCACACCTCGCCGTCGTCGATGGTGGCGAATGCGTCGACCAACGACGCCTTGCCCTCCCGAAGACTCTTGACCTCGGTCCCAACCAGAGCGACACCGGCCTCGTAGGTGTCCAGGATGGCGTAGTTATGGCGAGCCTTACGGTTCGACGCAATCACATTGCGCCCCTTCTCCTTCGCCATTACTCATGCCTTTCTGTGCAATTGATCGTCGGCCAGCTCTCGCTCCGAGCCTCCTCGCTACGCTCGTCGATTCTCACTCGGCTACCGACGCTTCTGATCGTCGGCCAGCTCTCGCTCCGAGCCTCCTCGCTACGCTCCGCAACTACTCACGAACATAGACACGCAGCGTGACATATGCCGTCGCGCCTGCCAACACAATTCCGACAAGGATCAGCCACGGCGACACGAACAGCACGTCGCCCGCGGTGATCCTGGCCAGGATGTTGACGCCGTAGAGGTCGTTCAACGCCTTGTCGAAGAAGAACACCTTCGCCGCGAAAAGGCCGCCGATCGCCAGCAGCGAACCGATGAAGGCCGAGAACACGGCCTCCAACAGGAACGGTAGCTGCGTGTACCAGCGGGTCGCACCGACCAACCGCATGATCGACACTTCCGTCCGGCGGGTGAACGCCGCAACCTGAACCGTGTTGACGATCAACAGGATCGCCGCCACCGCAAGGACCGCGGCCACCGCGAACGCCGCGTTGCGCACCCCGTCGAGCACGCTGAAGATACGTTTCACCAACTCTCGCTGATCTAGAACGCCGTCGACGCCGAGATCCTTCCGGTCGGCATATTTGTCGAGCACCGCGCCGAACTGGTTGGCATCACTCATCCGAACCTTGAGCGACGCGGGGTTGGCGTCGGGCGAGATCATGTCGGCGATCTCCGGTGCGCTCTGCTCGAACGCCGCTTTCGCCGCCTTGTACGCGTCAGCCTTGCTGACGTAGGTCACCGAGCCGACGCCCGGCTCGTTCTCGAGGTCGGTGCGCAGCGTCGAACACGGTGCTTTCTGGCAATCCGGGTCGGCCGCACTGACGTCGTCGTTGATGTAGAACTGCATCTCGACACGGTCGAGGAAGATCTTCTGACTCTTGTTCGCCATCTGGATGACCAACAATCCGCCACCGAGCATGCCGAGAGTGATGGCAGTGGTGAGGATCATCGCGACCGTCATCGTGACGTTGCGGCGGAGACCGTTGAAGACCTCGCTGATGATGAACTTCGCTCGCATGCTGGTGCTACACGTCCTTTGGTCTGTGGAGTACGCGGGCTGGTGGTACGCGGACTGAGGTGCGTCGACATGGGCGGTGGCGGGCGACCGCACTCACCCGAATCGACGGTCAGCCGATGCCGTACACGCCCTGTGCGTCGTTGCGGACGAGTCTGCCGTTGTCGAACTCGAGTACCCGACGTCGCATCGCGTCGACGATGTGCCGATCGTGCGTAGCCATGACGACGGTTGTTCCGCGCCGGTTGACGCGGTCGAGCACGTCGACGATCTCCTCGCTGGTCTCCGGATCGAGGTTGCCCGTGGGCTCGTCGGCGAGCAGGACCAATGGCCGGTTGACGATCGCGCGCGCGATGGCGACACGCTGCATCTCACCGCCCGACAGCTCGTAGGGCATACGGTCCTGCTTGCCCTCGAGACCCACGTACTCGAGGACCTCCGGCACCACACGGCGAATGGTCGACGGCTGCTTGCCGATCACCTCGAGCGCGAACGCCACGTTGTCGGCCACCGACTTCTGCTGCAGCAACCGGAAGTCCTGGAACACACATCCGATGGATTGCCGCAGCTTGGGTACCGTGCGTCCGCGAAGGCGGTTCACGTGGAAGTCGCCGACGTACACCTCACCCTTCGTCGGCCGATCCTCTTTGAGCAGCAGCCGGAAGAACGTCGACTTGCCGGAACCAGAGGGGCCGATGAGGAACGCGAACTCGCCCTTGTCGACCTCGAGATCGAGGTCGGTGAGGGCGGGTCGGCTGGATGCCTTGTACTTCATCGTCACGTTCTCCAGCTTGATCACGACAACAGAGTGTAACGGTGACGCCTGAGAGGTCTGTTCAGGTGCGCACCCGCGCGCCGACCCGACCGGTCAGCGCGACGGGACTGCCGTCGTCTCCTGCTGGTTGTTCCGGTTGTTGAAGAAGTCCGAGAAGCCGTTGCCACCGGTCGTGGTCGGTTGCCCACTCTGGGTGCCCGGAACGGCACCTCCCTGACCGGGCTGTTCGCTCGGATTCTCCGACTCGCCCGAGATGCCCGACGGCTCCGACGTCGAGGGATACGACGAAGACGGCGTCGAGTACGTGGTCTCCGGAGTCGTCTCGACCGAGGTGCGGTGATGAGTCGGCGGGGGGGCGGGAGCGTCGACGATTCCGTATCGCTGCGAGGTGTAGCCGTAGACAATGACGCACACGATGAAGAGCACCGACACGATCGCCGTACTGGTCCGGACCCGGGTGTGCGGAATGTGGTGCCAGTCGCGTCGGTGGCGCAGACTGTGTGGATCGCCGATCTCGTCCGAGCGCGGCCCCGGGGCCACCGTGCGATCTGCGTCCAAGTCGCTTTTCGCGTCGCCGTTGCCCTTGGCGTCTTCCTGCTTGTCGGCTGCGGCTTCTGCCTGCTCGATCTTGGCGACGACCGCCTCGGCCGCTGCCTTCGCGGCCGCGTCGTCGGAGCGACTCGCGGCGTGGTCGGGGCCGTCATGACGATGAACCATCACTTGTCACCCCCCGACGATGCTTGTGCGTCGGCCTCGGCATGACCACTCGGCGGCGCTGACCCGGCCTGCACCTCTTTACCGGAAGCGACGTTGATACCGCGGCGAGCAAGCGCACGCACAATCCATGCGCGCAGCGCGCGACTGACCTCGAACTGTTTACCCGGAAGGGTCCTGGTCACCATTCGGACGGTCATCGAATCGAGCTCGAGGTTCGTCACGCCGAGCGGCGACGGGGCGTCGAGGAGCAGGTCGTGCCAGTACGGATCGTTGTAGAACCGCTGGCCTACCTCGGAGAGAACATCGTTGACCACTCCGATGTCTGAGTCGGCGGGAACCGGAACGTCGACAACGGCCCTCGCCCAGTCCTTCGAGCGGTTTGTGGTCTTGATGACCTGCCCATTGGGAACGGTGATGACCTCGCCCTCGGACGTGCGCAGGCGAGTGATGCGCAACGTCACGTCCTCGACGGTTCCCTCGGCCTCACCATTGCCGGTGACGGTCAAAGCCACGACGTCGCCGTATCCGTACTGCCGTTCGGCGACCACGAAGAATCCCGCGAGGATGTCTTGGACCACCCGCTGGGCGCCGAAACCGAGCGCGGCACCGACCACGGCAGTCGGGCCGACCAAGCCTGACAACGGAACCTTGAACACGGTGAGAATGTGCAGGAACACGATGATGCCGACGACGACGACAAGCGTCCACGACACCACATCGATCATCGCGCGACGGTGTTTGGAGTCCTCGCTCTGCACGATCAGATCACTGTCGTGGAACCTGGCCTCGATGCGGTCGTTGAACTTCTGCGCCGACCAGCGGATGAACCGAACGACGAGGATGCCGCCGAGGATCCAGATGACGATCTCGAGGCCGTTCGTGGCCATCCACCGATAGAAGCGCCCGATCACCGACTCCGTCGCACCGGGAGCGAAGGCGAGGGTGGTGAGGTCGGCCCGCGCCAGCACCGACGACCCTGCCTGCGCGAAGACCTCACGCATCGGCATCGGCCATCCGCCAGCGGATGCCGGCCTCGATGAACTCGTCGATGTCGCCGTCGAGAACCGTGGTCGGGTTGTTGTTTTCGACGTTGGTCCGCAGATCCTTGACCATCTGATAGGGGTGCAGCACGTAGGAGCGCATCTGGTTGCCCCAGCTCGATCCGCCGTCGCCCTTCAGCGCGTCGAGCTCGGCACGCTCCTCCTGCTGTTTGCGAGCGAGGAGCTTGGCCTGCAGCACCCGCATCGCCGACGCCTTGTTCTGCAGCTGACTCTTCTCGTTCTGACAGGTCACGACGATGCCGGTCGGGATGTGGGTCAACCGAACCGCGGAGTCGGTGGTGTTGACTGACTGACCACCGGGACCCGAGGACCGGTAGACGTCGACCTTCACGTCGTTCTCGTCGACGTCGATGTGGTCGGTGGTCTCGACGACGGGCAGTACCTCGACCTCGGCGAACGAGGTCTGGCGACGACCCTGATTGTCGAACGGGCTGATGCGGACCAAACGGTGTGTTCCCTGCTCCACCGACAGCGTGCCGTACATGTAGGGCGACTTGACCGCGAACGTCGCCGACTTCAGACCCGCTTCTTCCGCGTAGGAGGTGTCGTAGACCTCGACGCCGTAGCCGTGCTTCTCCGCCCAGCGGATGTACATGCGCATCAACATCTGGGCCCAATCCGCGGCGTCGACGCCGCCCGCGCCCGACCTGATGTTGACCACGGCATCGCGCGAGTCGTACTCGCCGGCGAGCATGGTCTTGACCTCCATGGCCTGGATGTCGCTGCGCAGGGATTCGCGCTCGGCATCGGCGTCGGCAAGCGCAGATGTGCGTGCCTCACCCTCTTCGGACTCCGCGAGTTCGTAGTGGACGGGCATGTCGTCGAGTCGCTGCCGCAACTCGGTGACGCGACGCAGCTCCGCCTGGGCGTGCGAGAGTTCGCTCGTCACCTTCTGCGCGTGGTCTTGGTCGTTCCACAGATCAGGGTCGGACGCCTGCATCTCGAGCTCGTCGATCCTCCGGCGCAACTCCTCGACGTCGAGGACTTTCTCGACGGTCGTCAGGGTCGAGTCGAGGGATTCGAGATCGGTTGCTACGTCAGGATGCACGGTTTACCAGGGTACCGACTGCTGATCGCCGATGTGCCCCCACTCCTCACGCCGACGGCGGCACCGAGGGCGGGGCGTCGGGAGCCTGCATGGGAGGCAGTTGGCCGAAACTCCACGTCGTGGCGGTCTTGCCCGGTTTGTAGACGACGGCATGCTCGGAACCGATCTGCGGCCACGGCTCGCCCACGGCGAGGATCATCGTTCCGTACACCTCGGTCGGGTTGGTTCCCGGACCGTTGATCGTTCCGGAGATGGTGCAGAACGCTTGCCCCTTGCTGTCCGGCTCGCCCTGATCACTCACGCCGGTGACCGTCAGGGTCCCCTGCGCGTAGCCCGCCGTGTTGCCACCGAATCCGCCGATTCGCTGTCCGCGAAAACGCATGATCATCGCGATCACGGCGACGACGAGCAAAATGACGAGAATGACGGTCAACATGACCTCAACCCTACCGACCCGACCGGGCATTTCGGGCGGCGAACGCAGCGTCGACCGTCATCGCGGCCGCCGTCCTCGACAGTTTTCGCGCCGCAGCCAAGCGTTACGCTGACCGGGTGCTTCCGACGCCTGATTCCGACGCCACCGCCGACCTCGATTTCGCGCTCTCTCTCGCAGAGTCCGCCGATGCGCTGACGATGGGGCGCTTCGGCGCGCTCGACCTCGAGGTAGACGCCAAACCCGACCTCACCCCGGTCTCCGACGCCGACCTCGCCTGCGAGCAGATGATCCGCGAACGTCTCGCGGCCGTGTTCCCCGACGACGAGGTCCTCGGTGAAGAGTTCGGCGGCGACGCGATCCTGACCGGTCGGCAATGGGTCGTCGACCCCATCGATGGCACCAAGAACTTCGTGCGCGGCCTCCCGATCTGGGCCACGCTGATCGCTTTGCTGGTCGACGGCGTGCCGGTGGTCGGCGTGGTGTCGGCGCCTGCGTTGAGCCGCCGGTGGTGGGCCGCCGCCGGCCACGGGGCGTTTGTCGCGTTCGACCACGGCGACGCGCGCCAGATGACGGTCTCGCAGGTCGCCGACCTCGCGTCGTCGAGCCTGACCTTCTCGAGCCTGTCCGGCTGGGCCGACCGCGGCGTCCGCGACAAGTTCATCGACCTCACCGACCGTGTCTGGCGAGTGCGCGGTTACGGCGACTTCCTCAACTACTGCCTCGTCGCCGAGGGCGCGGTCGACATCGCGGCAGAACCCGAGGTGTCGCTGTGGGATCTCGCCCCGCTCGACGTGCTGGTGCGCGAAGCCGGCGGGCGCTTCACCTCGCTCGACGGCTCCCCCGGCCCCGGCGGCGGCAGCGCGGTCGCCACCAACGGACTCCTTCACGACGAGGTGCTCACCGCCCTCGAGGGGTAACCGCAGCGCCGCGCCCGACCTACCTGCCCGCTCGGATAGTCCCTGCGCAATCCCGGCGTGGCGACCGGCGACAGCTCCTAGCGTGTGCGTCTGAGACCCACCGCTGTCTGCAGACCCCCACGTCTTCAGACCCGACGCTCCAGGAGATTCGCGATGCCCGGCTTCCCCGCACTGACCCACGTGGCCATCACCGTCACCGACCTCGACGCCAGCACTCGTTGGTACTCGGCTCTGTTCGACGCCGCGCCAGTGCTCGACGAGGATGAGGAGTCGGGCGAGTTCCACCACGCGGTGTTCGCACTCGATGGCGGAACCCTCTTCGGACTGCACACTCACACCGGCTCGGCGGCGTCGGGAAGCTTCGACGAACACCGGACGGGACTCGACCACGTCGCCTTCGCCGTCAGGGGTGAGGAGCTCGACGGCTGGTTGGCACGCTTGGACGAACTCGGGGTCGCGCACAGCGATATCAAGCGGGCGCACTATGGGTCCGGCATCTCGTTCCGAGACCCCGACAACATCGCGCTGGAGTTCTTCGCACCTCCTGCATGAGCTGAAACAGCTTCGTCAAACCTGCGTTCCCGACTCCTCATCGAGCACGACGAATTCGGTGCCGGGATCCTTCATCTCGGTCAGCCGCGAGTAGTGAACACCGGTACCCGCGTCGGAGAGCACAGCCTGGTGGATCGGGACGGCAACCCGCGGCGCCATCGCGCGCAGGTAGTCGACCGACTCGCTGAGTTTCATCCACGGCGCCGCCGACGGCAGCGCGAGCACGTCGATCTGCTCGAACGGAATGTAGAACGAATCACCGGGATGCATGAAACGCCCTGGAGCCGTTGATGTTCCGAGCACATACGCAACGTTGTCGACGACGGGGATCTCGGGGTGGATCACGGCGTGACGCCCTCCGGTGAATCGCGCGGTCACCGCGCCGACACCGACCTGGCCGCCCGCGAGTGCCGCAGTCCACTCCCCTGCCGCATCGTCGGAGTTGAGTTGTGCGGCGGTCTGCGGGTCGGCGATACGGATCGCCTGAGGGTTCTCACCGACCAGATTCGGCAGCCGCGCGACGTCGCAGTGATCAGGATGTTGATGGGTGATCAGGATCGCGTCGAGTCCGGTCAGCCCTTCGAAGCCGTGCGCAAGGGTGCCCGGGTCGAAGAGGATACGAGTCCCCTCCAATTCGACGAGCATGCAGGAATGGCCGAAGTGGGTGATCTCCATGCGTCCACTGTGCTCTCCCGCACGGGTTTACGCATTGGTCCAGCCGAACCCCGGATCACACAACCGCTGGGAACACACCCCAGCCCGCAGCAGCGTCGACGATGCGAGCGACGCCGTAGACCAGCCACAACCCGAGCACCACCACCAACACCGGCAGCGCTCGACGTAGCCGGAGCCGCTTCAACGCTCCCGGACCTGCGACGAGACACCAGACTCCGGCGGCGACGGCGATCACGGTCGCCACCAGCGTCAACGGTCCGAATACGTTGTAGGTGAACGCCCCGCCCACGTCGCCATGCATGAGGTGCACCCAACTGCGCGTCAGTCCGCACCCCGGACACGGCAGGCCCGTGAGCGCGCGGAAGACACAGAGGTCGCGGCCGTGATCAACCGATCCCAGCGGCCACACGATCGCGGTGAGCAGCGCTGCCCCACCGACCGCGACCACCATCGCCGGTCCGACCCGTCGGCCACCCGCACCCGACGGTGCCGCTGTGTATGGACCCGGGAGGTCGGTGCGATCGGTTGACACGTGACCAGCCTAAACCGGCGATGAGAACACGACGTTCGACGAGCGCGTGACAATCTCCTTACCGAGTAGTAAGGTTTGTACTTACTACCGAGTAAGATACTGCTCACGCGCAGTCCAAGCACCCGTGCGAAGAGAAATGGTTGTCATGACGACTCACACCGAACCCCGCGACACCTCTGCGGTCGGCAAGAACCCGCACAAGCGCAATGCCATCGGCACCGCGATGCGTGTGCTCACGACGGTCACCGGCTCCGACTTCGCGGAGAAGTACCAGATCCGTGAGCCCATCAACCGAATCGCCTACCAGGCGACCAAGACCGGCTTCCAGACCCTCGGCGCAGCCAACCGCGCGTTCAAGAAGGTGCAGGGCGGCTCGGGTGGCGCGGCACGACTGAGCACCACACCGAAGGACTACTTCAACCTCAACCCCGACGACGAGCAGCAGATGATCGCCGAAACGGTGAAGGAATTCGCCGAGGAGATCCTGCGCCCCGCAGCCTACGATGCCGACGCCGCCGCGAGCGCACCTGAAGACATCGTCAAGCGCTCCGCCGAACTCGGCATCACGATGATCAACGTGCCCGAGCAGTTCGACGGCGCGGCGTCCGAGCGTGGCGTCGTCACCAACGCCCTGGTTGCCGAGGCAATGGCTTACGGCGACATGGGACTAGCCCTTCCGCTCCTCGCACCGAGCGGCGTCGCCACCACCCTCACCAACTTCGGTAGCGACAGTCAGCAGAAGACCTACCTGCCCGACTTCGCAGGCGAGAACGTGCCGCAGTCGTCCGTCGTCATCGCGGAGCCGCGCGCTCTGTTCGACGCATTCTCGTTGCAGACCAAGGCAACTCGGGTGCCGAGCGGCTACCGACTCAACGGCGTGAAGTCGTTCGTGCCCGCTGCGGGATCGTCGGAACTGTTCATCGTCGGAGCCCAGCTCGACGGCCGGCCCGCGCTGTTCATCGTCGAATCCGATTCCGAGGGACTGATCGTCGAGGCAGATCCGGGCATGGGTGTGCGCGCCGCGGGCATGGGTCGCCTACTGCTGCAAGACGTTGCCGTCCCCGAGAGCGCGCTCCTCGGCGAAGAGACCGGCGAGGCAGCCCTCGCGGCCTACCGCGACGTCGTACGTCTGTCGCGCCTCGGTTGGTCGGCGCTTGCCGCCGGAACCGGCAGGGCCGTCCTCGACTACGTGATCCCCTACGTCAACGAGCGTGAGGCATTCGGCGAGCCGATCTCCAACCGTCAGGCCGTCGCCTTCATGGTTGCCAACATCGCCACCGAGCTCGACGGTATCCGCCTGGTCACGCTGCGCGGCGCATCGCGGGCCGAGCAGGGTCTGTCGTTTGCCCGCGAATCGGCACTCGCACGCAAGCTGACCATCGACAAGGGACTACAGATCGGACTCGACGGCGTGCAGTTGCTCGGTGGCCACGGCTTCACCAAGGAGCACCCGGTCGAGCGTTGGTACCGCGATCTGCGCGGCGCCGGCATCGGCGAGGGCATCGTCGTCCTCTGACGGCGACTGTCTTCCGACGACGAGACCGACCGAGAAAGCATCTGACATGGCAATCAATCTGGAACTCCCCCGGAAGCTGAACACCACGATCGACCAGGCCCACCAGGCCGCGGCCGAGATCTTCCGCCCCATCTCGCGCAAGTACGACCTCGCCGAGCACTCCTACCCGGTCGAACTCGACACTCTCGCAAGCCTGTACGACGGTCTCGCCGAGACCGGTCAGGCCGGTGCCGGTGCCGACGGCGGACGAAGCCAGGAGAAGAAGGCCAAGCCGGGGCGCGAGGGCGCGAATATCAACGGCGGCAACATGCAGTCGGTGATGAACGTCATCGAAACATGCTGGGGCGACGTCGGTTTGACGTTGTCGATGCCGTACCAGGGACTGGGCAACTCGGCCATCGCCGCTGTCGCGACCGACGAGCAGCTCAAGCGCTTCGGCAAGGTGTGGGCCGCCATGGCCATCACCGAGCCCAGCTTCGGCTCCGATTCGGCCGCGGTGACCGCCACCGCCACACTCGACGGCGACGAGTACGTCATCAACGGCGAGAAGATCTTCGTGACCTCCGGTTCGCGCGCCACCCACATCGTCGTGTGGGCAAGCGTCGACCGCAGCCTCGGGCGCGCGGCCATCAAGAGCTTCGTCGTGCCGCGTGAGCATCCCGGTGTCGAGGTGGTGCGCCTCGAGCACAAGCTGGGCATCCGCGTCTCCGACACTGCGGTGATCCGCTTCGAGAATTGCCGCATCCCCAAGGAGAATCTGCTCGGCAGTCCCGAGGTGGATACCAAGAAGGGTTTCGGCGGGGTCATGCAGACCTTCGACAACACCCGCCCACTCGTCGCGGGTATGGCCATCGGTGTAGCGCGCGCCGCCCTGGAGGAGTTGCGTCGCATCCTCGAGGAGGCGGGCATCGAGATTGATTACGACAAGCCTGCCGAGAACCAGCATGCCGCCGCTGCCGAGTTCATCCGGATGGAGTCCGACTACGAGGCCGCCTACCTGATGACGATCCGCGCCACGTGGATGGCCGACAACAAGGAACCCAACTCGCTGCAGGCATCGATGGCCAAGGCCAAGGCCGGCCGCACCGTCACCGACGTCACCAACAAGGCCGTCGAACTGACTGGCACGCTTGGGTATTCGGAGCGGCTGCTACTCGAGAAGTGGGCCCGCGACTCGAAGATCCTCGACATCTTCGAGGGCACCCAGCAGATCCAGCAGCTCATCATCGCGCGCCGCGTGTTGAACAAGAGCAGCGCAGAACTCAAGTGAGACACTGAGTCTCGACGAGTCACGAGCCCTGCGGCGCCACGGTGCCGCAGGGCTCGATTCTTTCCCGACCCCTCACACAGCCCACGCGAGCGCGAGCCCGACGGCGCAGGCCGCAGTGGCCGCCGCCACCGAGCCCACCGCATTGCACAGCGCGAGCCCACCGGCGCGCCGCTCGGCCAGACGCACCGTCTCGACGCTTGCCGTGCTGAAAGTCGTATAGCCGCCGCAGAATCCGGTGCCCACGATGGCCTGCAGCTCACTCGGCGCCCCGTGGTAGATCACCAGCCCCGCGAGCACACCCAACAGCAACGAGCCGGACACGTTGATGATCAACGTCGCCCACGGGAACGTCGTGTTCCGCCACCGCTTGATCGCACCATCGACGACGAAGCGCGCCACGGCCCCGAGCGCACCCGCGAGGAGTATCGCCAGCACCGTCACGACACACCGCCTCGTCGCACCGCACGTCGTCGACCCGCGGTGCCCGCCACGACGATGCCCGCCCAGGCGCCGAGCACACCGAGCACGACGCTGACCACCGCATACGCGATCGCCACCCCGGGCGCGCCGTGATCGCCGAGTTGGGTGGTCTCGAGCGCGAACGTGGAATACGTCGTGAAGGCCCCGCAGAGACCGGTGCCCGCAAAGACACGCACAGTGCGACGCCAGCCGTCGTCGGGGCCCGCGAGCGCCAAGAACTCCAGCAACGCGCCGAGCACGAACGCGCCGCTGACATTGATCGCGAACGTCGCCCACGGCCATCCCGTGCCGACCGTGGGAAATGCCTCCTCGATCACGTAGCGCAGACCAGTTCCGCAGATCCCGCCGAGGAAGACCAGTGCGATCGCTCCGAACTGCAGGTGCAGAGGCCGGTCGGCCGGCGCGTCGGGATCTATCGAGCCGTCGCCCCTGGGCGCGAAGTCCGCGATGTCACTGTCCGATCTGTTGCGCGAGTCGCGCCAGGACGTTCGGATCCTCGATGGTCGACGGCACGGCGTACTCCTGATGATCGGCGATCTGCCGCATGGTCTTTCGCAGAATCTTGCCCGACCGTGTCTTCGGTAGCGCGGCAACCACGGTCACGTCGCGGAACGTCGCCACCGGCCCGATCTCGTCGCGGACCTTCGCGATCAGTTCGTCACGCAGCGTGTCGGGTTCGATCTCGACACCCGACTTGAGCACGACGTAGCCACTCGGACGCTGACCCTTGAGGTCGTCGTGGATGCCGATCACGGCGCATTCGGCGACCGCGGGATGCGACGCCACGACAGCCTCGATGCTTCCGGTCGACAGTCGGTGCCCGGCGACGTTGATCACGTCGTCGGATCGTCCGAGGATGAAGATGTAGCCGTCGTGGTCGATGTATCCGGAGTCGCCGGTCAGGTAGTAGCCGGGGAAGGCGTTGAGATACGAACTGCGATAACGCTCTTCGTCGCCCCACAGTCCGGTCAATGTGCCCGGTGGCAACGGCAGTGCGATCACGATATTGCCTTCGACGCCCGCATCGACGACGTTCCCCTCGGCGTCGACGACACCGACTCCGAAGCCCGGGACGGCAACGGTCGCCGATCCCGCCTTGACCGGCATCGGTTGCAGCCCACGCAGATTGGCCGCGATCGCCCATCCGGTCTCGGTCTGCCACCAATGGTCGATCACCGGCACACCGAGCACGTTCGACGACCAGGCGAGCGTGTCGGGGTCGAGCCGCTCACCCGCGACGAAGAGCGAGCGGAGTGACGAGATGTCGTACTGATCAAGAAGTCTCGCGTCCGGGTCGGTCTTGCGGATCGCCCGGATCGCGGTCGGCGCGGTGAACAGCGCCTTGACCCGGTGCTCGGCGATGACTCGCCAGAAGGCTCCCGCATCAGGTGTGCCAACCGGTTTGCCCTCGTACATCACCGTCGTCGCGCCGACGAGCAGCGGCGCGTAGACGATGTACGAGTGGCCGACAACCCACCCGACGTCCGACGCCGTCCACCAGATGTCGCCCGCATCGATGTCGTAGATGTTCGCCATCGACCAGGTCAGTGCGACAGCGTGCCCGCCGTTGTCGCGCACAACGCCTTTGGGCTTTCCCGTAGTACCCGACGTATACAGGATGTAGAGCGGGTCGGTCGCCGCGACGTCGACGGCTTCGGTGAGACCTGCCGTCTCCATCTCGGCATCCCAATCGAGCCAGTCGCGCCCTTCATTACTCGACGAGTCGCCTTCATTGCTGGACGAGCCATGGTCGGCGGCAGAACCCGCCACCTGCGGGCGATCCTTCACGATGACCGTCGAGACAGCGCTGTCGGAGAGGTCAAGGGCGCTTGCCACCATCGGCAGATACTCGACGCTGCGTCCCGGCTCGAGGCCGCCCGATGCGGTCACGATCGCAACCGGCTCGGCGTCGTCGATGCGTGTGGCGAGTTCGGGGGCGGCAAAGCCGCCGAACACCACCGCATGCACTGCACCGAGCCGCGCGCAGGCGAGCATGGCGATCGCTGCCTCGGGGATCATCGGCATGTAGATGATGACCCGGTCGCCGCGAGAGACACCCCGGCGGCGCAGCACGTCGGCGAATCGCGAGACCTCCACCAGCAGCTCGGCGTAGGTGTACTCGCGGATCTCGTCGACCATCGCGGAGTCCCAGATCAGGGCGAGACGGTCACCATGCCCCGCGGCGACGTGCCGGTCCAGCGCGTTGTAACAGGTGTTGAGCCGACCGTCGGGGAACCAGCGATACATCGGCGCTGTCGAATCGTCGAGTGCCACGGTCGGCGGAACCGACCATTCGACGTCGGCTGCTGCCTGCAGCCAAAAGTTCTCCCTATCGTCGACGCTGCGCGCGAACGTGTCGTCGTAGCTCGCCATCGAACGCTCTTCTCGTCGCTCAGTCCAGGTACTTTTCGACGACATCGGCCGGCCTGGTTGCCGCAGCGTCAGGGTCCTGGCCTGCGTCCCGTTTGGCCTGACGCTGCCGCAAGAGATCCCAGGCCTGATCGAGAGACACCTCGACCTGCGACAGACGCGAGTTCTCCTCGTCGGGCGTGATGTCGCCGCGGCCCACCTTGGCGCGGAGTTCGTGCTCCTCGGCTATGAGGTCGTTGATGTGTTCGTGGATTTGCTTATCGGTCGCCATGACCCCCACGTTAGTCCCGACGATGCGACACGAGCCGCAAATTCAGACCGCGCCCTCGAATGCCGACACGATCTCCGACGAGATGCGACCGCGGTTGCTGATCTCGTAACCGTTCTCGCGTGCCCAGGCGCGGATAGCCTGCGTCCTGGGGTGCGCCCGCTTGGACGGGTGCCTGTTGCCCGAACCATCCGCAACGCGAGAAATTGCAAGATACTTCTGAAGCGATTGTGCGAATTCCTTCGCATGCGCAGGTGACGTGTCGAACTCGTACTGTTTTCCGTTCAGGCCGAAAACCACGGTCACCGCTTCGTCCAATTCAGAACCGTCGAGATCGTCGACGAACTTGACTATCTTCTTTGTCGCCATTCCGGCGTCCCCTCCCTCGTAATCGCTGAAATCCGACAACCCCGGCAGCTATCCCTCCTGGCGCAATCAGCAGTGATGAGCGTCACTACACCAGCGCAGTGTGCCGTGTTCGCACACGCCACACTGCCGACCGCACGGTTCATCCCCCCGGACGGACTCTGCGCCAAGTTGCCCCAACAACTCACAGCGCACACATCGCTATCGAATCGACATGAGTATATCGAATCTCTGATTGAAGGTGCTCATCAACGCCGGATCGTCGAATTCACCTAAAGACAAACCGTGCCGCTCGCGCCGCAAAGTGGAAATCGACGTGAGCCCAAGACTGCCACCATCGGCCACCCCGGTGTCTAGTAATCGGGTGTCTACTTCTGCATCCACTGCCGGGAGGTGTGATGACAGCAATCTCTTCCGACGCGCGTGACACGGATCGAGTCCTCGACGACGCCGTCAACCAATCTCTCGCCCACGGCCATCGCCACTTCGCGGTCCGGATACGTTTGTGCCCAAAAGTTAGATCGCCGCGGAGGGAATTATTCACCTACCCGCGGTGACATGGTTTCGCGATGAGCGGGAACCGCACTGGCACAAATGAATCCGGCCCCGCCGGGGCGATGGTCCTCGTCCCGGCGGGGCCGGTTCCTAGTAGCGGGGACAGGATTTGAACCTGCGACCTCTGGGTTATGAGCCCAGCGAGCTACCGAGCTGCTCCACCCCGCGTTGGTGAACACCACGTTACAGGTGCGTTCGGCGCAGATGCAAATCCATTGCGCCGACCGGTATGACCTGCGGCGATGCGTCGAAAAGTGGCATCGGCGAGCATCGTGGTGACCGACGTCACGACGTCCGCACGCCCATCAGACCCGCGAGTTGCTGCGCGAGCGGATTGAGGTTGAGCTTGTCGGGGTCCTTCTTCGGCGTCGAGTCCCACGGCTGCGGAGTGTTGGGGTTGGCGGTTGAGACTCGTTGTGCGCCACGGACAGCCGTCGGGTTACCGAAGGGCACGGTGCACTTCGCCTCTGTGTTGAACGGGAACTCGTCGTAGTTGATGTCGAAGGCCGGCTTCTCACGTCGAACCCGCGCGAGCATCGCGTCGGTCGACTCATAGCCCTGCGTGCACGCCGGCGGGTTATTGGTCTCCAGCACCACGCCGAAGTGGATCTGACCGTCACCCGGCGCCGTCGTATGCCCCTGTGCCGACAGCAGACTGAGCATCGCGAAGGTGTTTCCGATGTTGTAGCCCGCGGGCGCGATGGTGCGGGCCACCTCGGAGAGCTGCCCGACCACCTTGCCGATATCGCCACCGTTGCGCTGGATGAGTATGGAGATCTGCGTGGCCGAGGTCGTTCCCGTTGTCAGCAGCCTGCGCAGATCGGGATCCGACGACGCGAGTGTCGCGGTGATCAGATCAAGGCTGCGCGACCACGCCAGGATCTGATCCGACTGCGCCGCTTGCGTCGCGAGCACGGAGTCTGCCGAGTTGATCAGCGAGATTGCCTGCGGCAGTGAGTCAACCCCTGCGCGCGAAAGCTTCCCGAGCGAGTCGACGAGCCGTGTGAGGTTATCTGCCTGCCCGTTGAACGCCGCGCCGAGCTGGGTGATGACAGTGTGCAGATCGTCGATCGGGATCGACGAGGTGAAGTCGAGCGCCGACGACACGACGTCTTCGATCGGTGGCGGGACGGAAGTCTTGGTGATGACCGATCCGTCGTGCAGGAATGGCCCAGAACCCGACTGCGGTCGCAGATCGACGTACTGCTCACCGATGGCCGACCGATTCGCCACCACGGCAACCGAATTCGCCGGAATGTCGGGTCCGGACGACTCGAGGATCAGCGGCACCGTGACCCCGTCCGACCTGAGCGTCAGTGTGCCGACACGACCCACGGGCACGCCCATATAGGTGACCTCGGCGTTGGTGAAGATCCCACCGGACTCCGGCAGATGAGCGTCGACCGTGTAGATCCCCACGCCGACAACACGATTGAGATGCACGTAGCGGATGCCCGCGAAGACCGACACCACAAGCCCGGCGATGATCAGCACAGCGATCTGGATTCGAGCGAGCCGACTCAGCGGTGGCATCTTCCCCGACCTCCCCAACGAACAATCAGCACCCGGCTTATCGAGCACTCGCGATTGTCACATTAGCCATCGTCATCGACGATGCTTGCATCGTGAACGATCGATGTGACGGTCCCTTGAACCACGGCTTTCAGTGCGCCAGAGCACATTTGGATGCGCGATGAGACCGGCGAGACAAGACCCCACAACGACTCTCGGCGTCGGACCGCTGTGGTCCGACGCCGAGAATCGGCCGTTACTCGAGGTCAGTTGCCGGAGGGCAGCGCCTCGTAGTTCTGCACAGCCTTGTTCAGCCGGTCGAGCGCCTGCCCGTACGCGGTGAAGTCGCCCTTGCTCTGCGCATCCTTGAGCTGGCCGAGTGCAGCACCGATCTCCTTCACCGCGGCGTCACGCTGCGGAGACGACGGCCCCTGCTGGCTCGGTTGTGTCGGCTGCGCGATGGGCTGTTGGCCATCGTCGCCGACGTCGACCGGACCGTTCTCGGGTGTCGTCGCCTGGGCGGGTGAAATACCCACCTGCTTGAGCGCCTCGGCCACCGTCGCGGCGTAGCCGACGCGGGCCTCGTCGCTGGCGGCGTTGTAGTAGACCAGCACACGGTAGAGCTTCGGTATCGCGGAGTCGTCGGTCTTCGACTGCGTGTACATCGGCTCCATGTAGAGCACGCCGTTCTGTCCCACCGGAAGGGTGAGCAGATTGCCGTAGGTGACCTTGGTGGTGTCCTCGACCTGTTTTCGGTCGGATGCCACGGGTCCGGCGCTCTTCATGTTCTCTTGCGCCTGCTGCGGTCCGACGGTCTGCTTGGTCGTCGGCAGTGTCTTGACGGTGATCTTGCCGTAGTCGTCGGGGTCCGACGACGCCGTCATGTACGCCGAGAGGAATCGACTGTTGAAGCCGTTCATCACCGTCGTCAACTGGAACTCCGCCTGCGGCCCGCGCGGCGATGCCGCGGTGAAGTAGTACGGCGGCTGACTCAGACCCTGCTGCGTCGCGTCGTCCTTCGTCGGGTCGTTCGGGATCGACCAGAAATCGTTGCTGCGGAAGAACGTTCCCGGGTCCGACACGTGATAGCGCGACAACAGCGCGCGCTGGATCTTGAACAGGTCCTCGGGATAGCGCACGTGCTGCTTGAGATCAGCCTGCTTGTCGAAGTCGCTGCGCGGCTTGACCGTTCCAGGGAAGACCTTCATCCAGGTCTTGAGCACGGGGTCGTTCTGGTCGACCTCGTACAGGGTCACCTTGCCGGTGTAGGCGTCGACGGTCGCCTTCACCGAGTTGCGCACGTACGACACCTGCTTGTTGACCTGCGTCCGGCCCGTCTGGCCGCGGTTGAGCTCCTGAGCATCGGTCGTCGCATCCTGCAGCGACGTCTTCTGCGCGTACGGGTATGTCGCAAGAGTGGTGTAGCCGTCGACGATCCACTTGATCGACCCGTCAGCCATCACCGACGGATAGGTCTTGGAATCGACGGTCAGCCACGGTGCGACCTTCTTGACGCGGTCTCGGGGGTCGCGGTTGTAGATGATCTTCGAGTTGGAGTTGATTGCGCCCGAGAGCAGGATGTTGCGCTCGGTGTACTTGACCGAATACAGCAACCGGTTGAACCAATTACCAAGAGAGACACCCGAATCGGCACTGTAGGTGTAGTTCTTGCCGTCGAGGTCGTACTCCTTGTCGCCTCCGGTCGATCCGACGATCGCGTAGTCGGGATCGACTTTGGCGATCAGCTCGCCGAAGTAGATACGCGGCTGGCTGACCTTGATCGGAGCGTTGGCCTTGTAGTTCTCGGTCTGGTAGTTCTCCAGGTCGCTCACCGCGAAGACCGGCAGGCCACCGCGATCGCTCTCGGCATCCGACGACGCTTCGTCGACGGTGTTCGCCTGCGCGGCGATGAATCCGTTGCCGTGTGTGAAGACGGTGTGCTTGTTGATCCAGTTCTGCTGGTTGGCGTCGAACTTGCTGGGATCGAGTTCGCGTGCGGCGACGATGAAATCGCGCTGCTGACCGTCGACGTTGTAGCGGTCGACGGCGAGCTGAGTCGGGAATCCGTAGAAGTTCTTGAGCTTCTGACGCTGGGTGAACGCGGGCTCGATCACGTTCGGATCGAGGATGCGGATATTCGACAGCGTGGCGCTGTCGTTGTTGACCGCGACAGGATCGGCCGGTTGCTGGGTCCAATTGCGTTGATACTCGACGTCGGTGCCGTCGACGAGGCCGTACGCCTGTTTCGTCGCGTCCATATTGCGCTGGATGTATTCGAGTTCTTTTTGCGCCGCGTTCGGCTTGACCGAGAACTGCTCCATCGCCAGCGGCCACCCGACGCCCATGACAAGCGCGGTGAACAACATCAGCACGGTTGCGAGAGCAGGAACGCGGAGATCCCGCATCACCGCGCCCGCGAAGAATGCGACGGCACAGATGATCGCGACGACCATGAGGATCAGTTTCGACGGCAACACCGCGTTGATATCGGTGTAGCTCGCGCCGGTGAAGATCTCCTGTTTGCGCTGACTCGACAACAGCGAATACCGATCGAGCCAGTACGACACCGCCTTGAGCAACAAGAAGGTTCCCGCGAGGACGGCCAGTTGAATTCGGGCGGCGTTGGTGATCGAGTTGCCGCCGCTGCCGAGACGAATGCCGCCGAACAGGTAGTGGGTGATCAGGTTCGCGAAGAAGGAGATCACCACCACAACGAACAGGATGTTGAGCACGAACCGATAGAACGGAAGGTCGAAGGCGTAGAACCCGACGTCGAGGCCGAATTGCGGGTCGCGTTGCCCGAACTCGGTTCCGTGCAGGAAGGTCTGCACCGTGGCCCACGAACCCTGCGCGACGAGCGCGAAGATCAGCCCGATGAGAATCGGCGGGATGATCGCGTACCAGCGAATGTGGCCCATGATCGAGGCCCGGTACCGCGCCAGTGGATCATTCGGGCCGCTCGCGGGCACGAAGACCGGGCGCGACCGATAAGACAACGCAACGGCGCCGAAGATCAGACCACCCGCGACGATCCCGACGATGAAGAACAACGCGATGCGTGTCCACACGATCGTGGAGAACACCTCGGTGTATCCGACGTCGGACATCCACAGCCAGTCGGTGATGACGCTGACGAGCCGTGGCCCCACCAGCAGCACCACGAGGATGGCCACACCCACCCCGATGGCGATCTTGCTCTTGCGCGACAGTGTCGGCATGCCCGCCGGCCCGCGTACGCCCACTAACCCACTCTCCCAGTGCCATCGTTCTCGGTGCGATCGGTGTTCTCGGTGCGATCGTTGTTCTCGGTGCGATCGTTGATTTCACCACGATCATTACAGGGCGGACCCGGTTCGGTCATTTCGGACATCTCCGGGGCTGCCGCACCTCGACTGCGCGATCGTGGCATTCACTGTACTGTCCCCGCGCCGACCCCATCGGAGGACGTGTCCGCGGTACATCTGCACAACGTAGCGGGCAGTATGGAGTTCCATGACCGACGAGCACACAGGCCCCGACGACGTCGGCACGTTTTCTCGTGACGATCTGGGCAGCGCACTGCACGACGTACTCGATCACGTGGAATCCGGAGGCTGGGGCCAGCCGCCGCAACTGTTCGCCCTCGTGCCGACGAGTCTGATCGCCGCGCAGAATCCGGGGCTCGTCGACGAGGACGACGACTCCGCGCTGAGTCCCGTCGCGCAGGACCCACTCGAGGTCGCCGCGGGCGACGAGCCCTACGCACAGCTCGAGGAGTTCTTGGCGACAGCGACGTGGAGTCCGCCGGTGGAAGGGGTCGCGCTGGTCCTGGAGATCGTCGTGTTGCCTCCGGATGCCGAAGGTGACCTGGACTCCGCATTCGAACCACTGCTCGGCGATCCGGCCGCGAGCGAGTCCGCAGCGCGCGCAGCGGCCCGCAGACACCCGTCGGCGCGCACGGCACGCCTGGCGGTCGGCGCCCTGCGTGAGGGCAAGACGCTGTCGTTGATGCGGTTGCAGCCCACTCCGGACGACGATCCCGATGCTCCGATGGAACTGCTCACGCATCCAGAACTGGCGTCGACGCTGCAGTCGGCTCTGGCCGCCACGCTCGACGACCGCGGACCACAGGCCTAGCACTCAGCGGGATCGACGCCGCGTCAGCAGTGAGGTGCGTCCTTGCCGGCGCGCACATCGTCGAGCGCCGAGAGCGCGGAGTCGAGCGAGTTCACCTTGACCAGTTGCAGTCCGTCGGGAGCGTCGGACTTGGCCTCGGTGCAGTTGCGTTCCGGCACGAGGAAGACGGTCGCTCCGGCTTCACGGGCGGCGCGGGTCTTGTGCGTGATCCCGCCGATGGGGCCGACCTGACCGTCGTCGGCGATCGTTCCGGTGCCCGCGATGAACTTGCCGCCGGTCAGCTCGCCGGTTGAGAGACGGTCGATCACCGCGAGTGTCAGCATCAGACCGGCTGACGGGCCGCCGATGTCGCCGACGTTGTAGGTGATCTTCAGGTTGGGGTCGGCGTTGACCACATCCGGCGTGAGTCCTATGTAGGCGACGTCGTTGTCGTCGGGGCGAGCGGCCGCAGTGACCGTGACGGTTTGCTTGGTGCCCGCGCGATCGATCTCGATCGGGATCTGCGCACCCGGCTTTTGCTTGCGTACGGCCGACTGCACATCCTCCGACGTCGACACCGCTACCCCACCGACCGACAGGATCTGATCCCCCTGCCGCAACACCTTCGACGACGGTCCGTCTGCGGCGACGGAGTCGACGATCAGCTTGGTCGGACGGTTGAGGTGGCGCAGCGCGGCGGCCGTCGCGGTGCTCTCCGACCCGGACATCTGCTGCTGGTTCTGTTCCTGAACCTGCTGCGTCGTCTGGTCGGGCGGGAAGATCTGCTCACGGGGCTGCACGGTGTAGCGGCCGGAGACCCACAGGCGGATCGAATCGAACAGGGTGAGGCCGTCATTGACCGACACGGTCGTGAGGTTGAGGTTTCCGGTCGTCGGATCGACGGGGGTACCGGTGATGTCGACGACGGGCTTGTCGTCGAGCTTGCCCAGCGTGTTGACGGTCGGTCCTGGTCCGAGCGCCACGAAGGGCACCTGCACGGTTGTGCCGACGACAATGAGGATGAGAAGGAGCAGCGTCGTCACTGCGATGGTGGCGATTCGGCGGGAATGCTGCCGCACCATCGTTGCGGGACCTGTCATTCCGCCCACCATAATCGACGCCGCGAGGGGCACTTGCACGCAGGCGCGAGCGGGCACGATTGAGCCGACGTCGCGCAGCGTCGAAGATCATGAGCGAACTACGCTCAAGGCGAACGTCGTGCAGGTCACCCATGGTCGACTCGGACGGTACCGTGGAACCCATGAGTGATTTGCCCTTCGGTTTCTCCCCGTCCGGCGACGGTGACGACAACAACCGCGACAAGAACCGCGACGACAAGGGCAGTGGTGCGTCCGGCGGCGCCTCTGGTGGAGGCGATTCCGCACAGAACCCCTTCGGCTTCGCGCTCGGCGGTGAGTCGCTCGACCCCGCGGCGCTCGGCCAGGTGTTCAGCCAGCTCGGCAGCATGCTCAGCGGGATGGGTTCTGGCACCTTCGGCTTCGGTGGTCAGGGAAAGGGATCGGGGCCGGTCAACTACGACCTCGCGTCGAACCTCGCCCGCCAACAAATCGGCAACTTCACCCCTGTCCTGGAGCGGGAGACCAACGCCGTCACCGACGCGGTTCGTCTCGCCGACGTCTGGCTCGACGACGCGACCACACTGCCCAGTGGTGTCAGCAAGTCTGTCGCGTGGACTCCGGTGCAGTGGCTCGAGGAGACCATGCCGACATGGAAGCGCCTCTGCGATCCCGTCGCCCAACAGCTTTCGCGTACCTGGGAGCAGAATCTGCCTCCCGAGGCAGCGCAGTTCGCTGGCCCCATGATGGGCATGCTGACCCAGATGAGCGGCATGGCCTTCGGCACCCAGCTCGGACAGGGACTCGGCCAACTGGCCAAGGAGGTTCTCACCTCCACCGATATCGGTCTGCCGCTCGCACCCGAGGGCGAGGCAGTGCTGCTGCCCGAGGCGATCGCCGCGTTCGCCGAGGGACTCGAGCAGCCGGCACAGGAGATCGTCGTCTTCCTCGCAGCGAGAGAGGCAGCGCACCTGCGCCTCTTCACGCATGTGCCGTGGCTGCGTCAGCGTCTGTTCGCGACGGTCGAAGAGTACGCGCGTGGCATCACCGTCGATTTCAGTGGCATCACCGACCTCACCGCGAACATCGATCCGGCGCAGTTGTTCTCCGATCCGTCGAAGCTCGAGGAGCTGATGAGTTCCTCTGCGTCGTTCGAGCCCACGACGACTCCCGAGCAGAAGGCCGCGCTCAGCAGGCTCGAGACACTACTCGCCCTCGTCGAGGGGTGGGTGGAACAGGTTGTGTCACAAGCACTTTCTGATCGAATCCCAAGTACCGCAGCGCTCACCGAGACCATGCGTCGACGTCGCGCGTCCGGCGGCCCCGCCGAGCAGACCTTTGCGACGCTCGTCGGACTCGAGCTGCGTCCCCGCAAGGTGCGCGAGGCGTCGACCCTGTGGCGTCAGCTCGCCGAGGCCAGCGACATCAACAACCGCGACGGCGTCTGGGCGCATCCCGACCTCATGCCCGATGCCGACGACCTCGACAATCCCGCAGGCTTCATCGATCGCGTCATCGGCGGCGACGTGGGTGGCATCGACGAGGCGATCGCCGAGCTCGAGCGCACGCTCGCCGAAGAGGCCGAAGAGGCGGCGAAAGACTCCGGCGACAAGCCCGAGTCCGGCGGCGCGCTCGGCGATGACAAGGGCAATGACAGTAAGGACGACGGGAAGCCTGACGGCGACGCCTGAAGTCGACATCTGTGCATAGAGTCCGACGCACTGCGTCGGCTGTGGATAACGTCGCCGCGGATCGGCGCGCGCCACGATTCTGCTGGCAGAGTTGCTTCCATGGCGCGACGTGCAGGTGAGCTGCTGACATCGGATGAGTACTTGCCCGTCGTCATCCCGGGCACAGTCGTCGTCATCCGACCGGGAAATCGGCTGCAGATCGGTAGCGGCCCCGACAGCGGCATCGTGGTCGAACTCGACCGCGACGTGTCGGCACGCCAACTCGCGGATCTACTCGTGACGCTCGAGCGCCCACAGCGAATGTCCGACGTCGCAAGCGAACTCGCGACGACCGGCCTGACTCCCGACGACCTGACCACCCTGCTCGAGCACATGGTCGCGGCTGGCCGTGCGCTGCACGGACTCTCGTCTCCACGTCGTATCGACGAGCGCCTGCGCCGCATCCGCGTCCACGGCTCAGGCCCATTGGGTTCACAGCTCGCGACGTCCCTGGCCGACGCTGGGTTCTCCGTGACCCGATCGAGCGGACGACCATCGCCCGAGCATCCGGTGTCGGGATGGCCGACGGATCTGGTGGTGCTCACCGACTATCTGGTACACGACACGATGCTCGTCTCCGGTCTCATGGACGCGGGAAAGCCCCATCTGCAGGTGCGGATGCGCGACGGAGTGGGGATCGTCGGACCGCTGGTGTTGCCGCGACTCACGAGCTGCCTGTCGTGCATCGATCTGCATCGCGCCGACCGCGATCCCGAGTGGCCGATCGTCTCGGCACAGTTGGTGAGGGTCGCCGGTCACGGCCGACCGGCAACGGTCCGGGCGACCGCCGCCCTCGCCCACGAACACATCGAGCAACTGTCCGTGGCGATCTGCGCGCCCCAGAGTGCGCGACAACCCGAGCTGTTCGGGCGCACCGTCGAACTCCATTCCGAGCCAACGCGGATCGTCACGAAGACATGGGTTCCGCATCCGCTGTGCAGGTGTCAATACGACGCCGCCGCCGGATGATGGCGCGGACGTGATGGCTGAGGCCGATCCTCAGGTCGGTCCTCTATCCTGTGATGGGGAAAGGACACCATGACCGACATCACACGCGGGCAGCATCGTCGCAACGCACGGCTCGCGACGCTCCCTATCGGTATGGCAGGTCGAGCGGCCGCAGGCCTCGGCAAACGGATGGTCGGAAAAGACAAGGACGAGGTCAACCAGGAGCTCCTGGAAAAGGCCGCCGACCAACTTTTCTCGGTGCTCGGCGAGCTCAAGGGCGGAGCGATGAAGGTCGGGCAGGCCATGTCGATCATGGAGGCCGCGATCCCCGACGAGTTCGGCGAACCCTTCCGCGAAGCACTCACCAAACTGCAGGCCGAGGCTCCCCCGCTACCGGCGCAGAAGGTCCACAAGGTTCTCGACCAGCAACTCGGTACGAAATGGCGCCAGCGCTTCCGTGAGTTCTCCGACGAGCCCGCGGCGTCGGCAAGCATCGGTCAGGTCCACAAGGGCGTCTGGTCTGACGGCCGGGAGGTCGCCGTCAAGGTGCAGTACCCGGGCGCCGACCACGCATTGAAAGCCGACCTCAAGACGTTGTCGAGGATGTCGGGGCTGCTGCAGAAGCTCTCGCCCGGTACGGACGTCAAAGCGATGATGGACGAACTCATCGACCGCACCGAGGCCGAGCTCGACTACCTCGGCGAGGCCGACAACCAGCGAGCGTTTGCCAAAGCATTCGACGGCGACTCCGATTTCGTCATCCCCAAGGTCATCGCGAGCGCGCCCAAGGTGGTCGTGTCGGAGTGGCTCGACGGCACGCCGCTGTCGAAGATCATCACCTCAGGCGACCAGGCGACCCGCAACGAAGCCGCCGCACGTATGGCCACGTTCGAGGTCAGCTCCCCGTTCCGGGTCGGTCTGCTCCACGGCGACCCGCATCCGGGCAACTTCTTCATCACCGACGACGGCCGCTTCGGGGTGCTCGACTTCGGCGCCGTCGGCCACTACCCCAACGGACTACCTCCGGAAACCGGCCCCATCCTGCGGCTCGCGCGTGACAAGAAGTACGACGAACTGACAGAAGAGATGATCAAGGCAGGCTTCATCCTGCGGTCCCGCGCCGACCGGGTCAGCCCAGACGACATCGAGGCTTACCTGAAGCCGTACGTCGATCCGCTGTACTCCGAGTCGTTCCACTTCACCCGCAAGTGGCTCCAACGCGCCGCGGGCAAGGCAACCGACGTGCGCGGCGAAGTGTACAAGACCTCGCGAAACCTCAACGTGCCCAAGCAGTATGTGATGGTGTTCCGTGTCCTCGCGGGCTGTGTGGGCATCGCCTCGCAGCTCGATGCCGAGGCCCCATACCGGGCGATCATGGAGAAGTGGGTACCGGGTCTCGCCGACTGAGTTCTCCGTTTTCCACGCTGTCCGAATTGTCGTACCCACCCTGTAGCGTTGTTGTCAGATCGAACACACAAGCGATCACCGACACGCGGCAAAAAAAGGGGGGTGGCCATGACCGACATCATCGATGACA
>NZ_LZMI01000058.1:0-22522 GCF_001665475.1 Gordonia sp. 852002-51296_SCH5728562-b
GACACGGCAGCTCGCTGCGCTCGCGGCCTGCTCAACCAGCGGAGAACCGCTGCGGATCGGGCTGGTCGAGATCACCCACCCGCTGACCGAGCCCCACCCCGCTGAACGAGCCCCATCCGCTGATCGAGCTTGTCGAGATCACCCCAGCCCAACCCGCCCAACCGATTTCGAGGTGACCACATGACACTCACCGCAGACCAGTCCCCAGCCCACGCGCCGACCGGCGCGGCGGCCGACTTTCTCGCGCAACCCGTCGACCACCTGTCGAACATCCCATGGCCGTTCCCCGACGAGCTCGAGGAGTTCAACTACTCCGTCAACGTCGAGCCGGCCCGTGTTCCGCGTAGAACGCGCGGAGGGGAGTGGGGCCGCAACCTCGTCGACCTCGGCGGCGCCGAGTACACGTCGATCATGGCCGAGCGCAGGCGAATACTCGACGCCGATCCGTCTCGCGTGCGTATCCGACCCGGCATGGAGATCGCGTGCTGGGATCTGCTGCTGTACTACCTACGCGACCTCGCGCTCGCCTACCCACAATTCATGCACCTCGCCGAACTAGGGTCCGGCCGATTCCATTGGCGCAACGACCTTCTCGGCACCGACGCAGAGTTCACCCTCGGCGACGCGGCAACACTGCCCAGCGGACCGATGGACTTCCTCGCCCGTGAGGTTCCCGACGACCTGCTCCTGGTAGTCGAACGCGACGGCCGCCTGTACTTCGACGCCGGTGTCGTGACCTTCGCCGCGGCCTGGTCGGTGTCGTTCGACGTCGGCATGGACATGTACGAAATACATTCGCCCGTACCAGGTCTGATCCGTGACGGCATCGTCGCCCGAGCCGAGCAGTTCCTGCGGAGGCTGCCCGCCGACCAGGTCTACCGTCGCGTGAACTGGACCCTCTCGGCGTCGGACTCGCACAAGCTCGACGTCAGCCTCGAGGAGCTTCCCGAGTGGGGCCGCGACATCCCGGCTATGGTACGGGACAAGAACTTTGGCTCGGCGCGCTTGCGCATCGAGCTCGAGCACTTCATTCGACTCCCGATGTCGGGAGCCGTCACGTTCAACATCCGTACGTTCATGGCGTCGCTCGACGAGGTGCGACGTATCCCCGCGTGGTCGGCCCAGCTGGCCACCGTCATCGAGACCCTCGACGAGCGCATCGCCGCGTACAAGGGCTTCCTCGACTACCGCGACGACGTTGTCGCATATCTCCGCCAACCCGCCTAACCCGCTGATCGACCCCACCCTTCGCTGATCGACGCCCGCCGCTGATCGAGCTTGTCGAGATCACCCCACCCACCGCTGATCGAGCCTGTCGAGATCACCCCACCCACCGCTGATCGAGCTTGTCGAGATCACCAACCCGCTGATCAACCCCACCACCGCTGATCGAGCTTGTCGAGATCACCAAACCCGAGGACCTGCCATGGAACAACTTGCCGCCCACGCGGATCTGTCGTGGATGCTCGCCGCATTCGTGTTCGTTCTGCTCATGTTTCCCGGGCTCGCCTTCTATTACGGAGGCATGCTCGGGTCGCGCAATGTGCTGAACATGATGACGATGGTGCTCATCACCCTCGGCATCACCAGCGTGCTCTACGTCGTGTACGGGTACGGCCTCGTCTCGGGGCCGTCGGTCAACGGATGGGGGCTGATCGGCAATCCTGCCGAATACATCGGGCTCCTGAACTTCCAAACCGATGACGGCTCCGGGGGAACCCAAGTCCTTTACTACGCAGCATGGTTCATCCTGTTCGCCGCGATCACCGTGGCGATCGTGGCCAGCGGCGCGGCTGGCCGCATGAAGTTCTCGGCTTGGCTCGTCTTTGTGCCGATCTGGTTGACGCTGGTCTACTTCCCGGTCGCCCACTGGGTATTCAGCGCCGACACCGACGACGCCAAGGGCGGCTTCCTGCTGAACAAGATCGGCATACACGATTTCGCGGGCGGTACTGCGGTGCACATGAATTCAGGTGTCGCAGCGCTTGCGCTGGCACTCGTGCTCGGTGCACGCCGTAAGCGCATGGAGCGCCCACACAACGTGCCGATGGTCCTTCTCGGTGGCGGCATCCTGTGGTTCGGCTGGTTCGGTTTCAACGGCAGCTGTGCCCTGGGGGCGACCTTCTTGACCCAGTTCGTCATCCTCAACACGCTGCTGGCCGGTAGCGCCGGCATGATCGGCTTCGCCATCATCGAGAGGATTCGTGAAGGCCACGTGACATCGTTGGGTGTCATCACCGGCGCGATCGCCGGGCTCGTCGGTATCACCCCGTCGGCCAATGCGGTCAATTCGATTGGTGCACTCTGCGTGGGACTGCTCGCGGCCGGCGTCGTCGCATTCCTGATGAGCATCAAGTCTCGGTTCAAGGTCGACGACAGCCTCGACGCCTTCATCGTCCACGGCATCGGCGGCATCGTCGGAACGTTTTGCATCGTGCTCTTCGCGGCGTCCGCCGCACCCGCAGGTCTGACGGGCATCCTCTTCGGTGGCGACTTCGGTCTCCTCTGGCGCGAACTCGCGGGCATCGTGATCACCTGCACGTTCTCGTTCGTGATGACCTGGCTCATTGCGAAGGCCATCGACAAGACGATCGGCCTGCGCGTCGACGCCGAGACCGAGACGCTTGGCCTCGATGCCACCATCCACGCCGAGACCGCCTACGAGATCCCCGCGGCAGGCGTCGGGCACGCTCAGGGTGGCTTCTCCGGTATTCATCCCGAGCGGGCCGCAGAGAACATCGAGCGCGAACTCCCCACTGCCACAACCACACAACCGGCTGGCGCCACCACAGCGACGTCATCCTGAGCAGTCCTCGACCGTGAGAACGCCCGTGAGTGCGGAACGAGCCGCACACTCACGGGCGTTCTGCGTCCCGGAGTCGGGTCTGCCGACTGTGCGCTCCATCCCGCCGAGCGTGCACCCGCCTCATCCCGATACCACGACCTCACGCGGGCTTAACGCAACCGCAATACCCGAAGCGTCTACTGGGACTAGACAAAGGTTCATACGAGTAGACATACTGGATTCACTCCCACCCGAACTCCCGGAGCAACCATGACTGACACCCAGACCCTCGCCGAGCTCTGCGAGGCCAACAACACCAAGTTCATCCTCGCCATGTTCGTCGACCTTCGTGGCAAGCCATGCGCCAAGCTCGTTCCGGTCGAGGCCGTCGACGAATTGGCCACCGACGGAGTCGGTTTCGCCGGCTACGCCGTGGGCGCGATCGGCCAGGAGCCCAAAGACCCCGACCTGATGGCCATCCCCGACGTCTCGTCGTTCCTCCCGGTGCCCTTCATCAAGGAGGGGCTGGCCATCGTCCACTGTGATCCCTACGTGCTGGGCAAGCCGTGGCCGTTCGCTCCCCGCAACATCCTCAAGTCGCTGATCGCACAGACCGCCGACGCCGGCTTCGAGCCCTGGGTCGGCGCAGAGGTCGAGTACTTCCTGCTCAAGCGCGACGCCAGCGGCTCGCTGATCACCGCAGACGCGGCCGACGACTCCGACCGACCCTGCTACGACGTCCGCGGCCTCACCCGCATGTACGACCACCTCACCACTGTTTCGACGGCCATGAACCAGCTCGGCTGGAGTAACTACGCCAACGACCACGAAGACGGCAACGGCCAGTTCGAGCAGAACTTCGCCTATTCCGACGCGCTGACCACCGCCGACCGCGTGATCACCCTGCGCTACCTGCTCTCCACCTTCGCCGCCGAGCGCGGCATGGTCGCTACCTTCATGCCCAAGCCCTTCGCCGAACGCACCGGTTCCGGTCTACACCTTCACCTTTCGCTCACCTCGGCCGGAAACCCGGTGTTCCCGAACGCAGCCGACGACGATGAGCGTGGCCTCGGCCTCTCAGCGCAGGCATATGGATTCGTCGGTGGCATCCTCGAGCATGCTCCCGCCCTGCAGGCCGTGATGGCACCAACAGTCAACTCCTACAAGCGAACTGGTGCCACCGCGACCCGATCGGGCGCATCGTGGGCACCCCGAGTCCCCACTTACGGCGGCAACGACCGCACCCACTACGTCCGCATCCCCGACGAGCAGCGCGTCGAACTACGCGGCGGCGACGGCTCGGCCAACCCGTACCTGGCCATCGCGGCGGCGCTCGGCGCGGGACTCGACGGCATCAAGCGCAGCCTCGACCCCGGCGCGCTCGGCACCTGCCCTAAGCACATCTCTTCACTGCCGCTAACCCTGCTGCACGCCGTCGAAGCGCTCGAAGCCGACGCGGTCGTCACAGCGACGCTCGACGCCGCGATCCCCGACGAGTGGCCCGCCGACGCACAGACCGTCTCGCAGTACTTCTCGCACCTCAAGCGCGAGGAGTTCTTCGCGTGGCACTCCGCCGTCTCGCCCTGGGAGGTCGACCAGTACCTGACGGCCTTCTAGACCACCCGCTGATCGAGCCGACCACCGCTGATCGAGCTCCCCACCCGCTGATCGAGCCGGCCACCGCTGATCGAGCTTGTCGAGATCACCCACCCGCTGATCGAAACAACACCCGCTGATCGAGCCAACCCACCGCTGATCGAGCTCCCCACCCGCTGATCGAGCTCCCCACCCGCTGATCGAGCTTGTCGAGATCACCCCAACCAACGAAAGGTCCACATCATGTGCGGAATCGTCGGGTTGCACCTGCGCAACCCCGATCTCTATCCCCGCCTCGGGGAACTCCTCTCCGGAATGCTCGGCGAGATGCAAGACCGCGGTGCTGATTCGGCGGGCATCGCCGTCTACGGCAACCCGGAGTGGGCGCCCGCCGGACACGGCTGCGTCTGCCTCCTCGACGCCGACGTCGAACCTGCCGACGCCGCAGCCCTTCTCACCTCGACGCTCGGTACACCCGTTGCCGCGCAGAAGGTCGACGACACGCTGGTCGTATCGGCGGACCTCGACTCGGCAACCGTCCTCGACGCTGCCCGCTCCGCCTTTCCGACGGCGCTCGTCGCAGGCTTCGGCTCCGACCTGACCGTGCTCAAAGGTGTTGGTGCACCACGAGATCTAGCGCAGAAGTGGAAC
This sequence comes from Gordonia sp. 852002-51296_SCH5728562-b, assembly GCF_001665475.1. Lineage (NCBI taxonomy): Bacteria > Bacillati > Actinomycetota > Actinomycetes > Mycobacteriales > Gordoniaceae > Gordonia > Gordonia sp. 852002-51296_SCH5728562-b. The sequence continues at coordinate 5,033 of NZ_LZMI01000058.1, forward strand.
CTTGCATCGGCGTCGGGCTGGCAGGGCGTCGGACATACTCGCATGGCGACGGAATCGGCTGTGACTCCGTCGGGTGCACACCCCTTCGCCGTCGGTCCGGAGCAGTGCCTGGTGCACAACGGTTCGTTCTCCAACCATGCGACGATCCGCCGCGAATTGCGCTCTCAGGGCGTCGAATTCGACAGTGAGAACGACACCGAGGTCGGTGCGCGCTTCGTCGCCCATCAGCTCGCGCAGGGCAAGGACGTCGAAACGGCACTGAAAGAGGTGTGTGCCACCTTCGATGGCTTCTACACACTCCTCGTCTCCAACCGCGACTCCTTCGCGGTTGTCCGTGACGCCATCGCCTGCAAGCCCGCGGTCATCGCCGAGACACCCGACTGGGTCGCGATGGCGAGCGAATATCGCGCTCTTGCACACCTTCCCGGAGTCGACGAGGCTCGCATCTGGGAGCCCGAGCCCGAGGTGGTCTACGCATGGACACGCTGACAGCAACCCCAACCACATCCTCGCCCACGGAGAATCCGATGACCGATCTGTACTTCGACCTCGACACCACACCACTGCGTGAGATCAATTCGGCTCTGCACGGCGACATCTCGGGCGAGGTGATGATCGACAACCCGCACGGCGCACATAGCGTCGCGGCAGGCGTGAACGCCCCGGTCAAGATCACCGTCAACGGACACGTCGGCTACTACGCGGCGGGTATGAATCAGCAGGCCGAGATCATCATCAACGGCAACGCCGGAACCGGTGTCGCCGAGAACATGATGAGCGGAACCGTCGTCGTCAAGGGCAACGCGTCCCAGTCGGCCGGCGCGACCGCCCACGGCGGACTGCTCGTCGTCGAGGGCGACGCCGCGGCCCGCTGCGGCATCTCGATGAAGGGTGTCGACATCGTGGTCGGCGGCAACGTCGGCCACAGCAGCGCATTCATGGCGCAGGCCGGGCGCCTGGTCATCCGCGGCGACGCCGGACACGGCCTCGGCGACTCGATCTACGAAACCCGCTTGTACGTGCGGGGTTCCGTCGCATCCCTCGGCGCCGACTGCGTGGCCAAGCCGATGCGCAGCGAGCACCTCGAAGAACTCGCCGGACTCCTCAAGGCCGCCGGCTTCAAGGACGACGACCTGTCCGCGTACACCCGCTACGGCTCCGCCCGCGAGCTCTACCACTTCCACGTCGACAACTCGTCCGCCTACTGACGCCGGCCACCCGGCGGTCGAGCGCTCAACCCTCGCTGGTCGAGCCACAACCGCTGGTCGAGCTTGTCGAGACCACCCCACCCGCCGGCCGAGCCCTACTCTCGCTGGTCGAGCTTGTCGAGACCACCCACCTCGCCGGCCGAGCCCCGCCCGCCGGTCGAGCCCACCCGCTGGTCGAGCCACACCCGCTGGTCGAGCCCGTCGAGACCACTACCCACAACGGAGAATCCCATGTCCAACCTCAGCAACGCGCAGCGCGGTCTGCGCGAGTCGGCGACCTTCGATCGCTCAACCATCGCCGAGATCCAACGCGCCGCGGAGACAGGCGTTTACGACATCCGCGGGTGGGGCGCCAAGCGCAAACTGCCGCACTTCGACGACCTCCTGTTCCTCGGTGCCTCCATGTCGCGCTACCCCTTGGAGGGCTACCGCGAGCGCTGCGGCACCGACGTCACGCTCGGCACCCGCAACGCGAAGTACCCGCTGCACCTCGACACCCCTGTCACCATCGCGGGCATGAGCTTCGGCGCGTTGTCGGCAGGCGCGAAGGAGGCGCTTGGCCGTGGAGCGTCGGAGGTCGGGACGTCGACCACCACAGGCGACGGCGGCATGACCCCCGAGGAGCGCGGACAGTCCAAGAACCTTGTCTACCAGTACCTTCCGTCGCGCTACGGGATGAACCCCGACGACCTGCGCAAGGCCGACGCGATCGAGGTCGTCCTCGGACAGGGCGCAAAGCCGGGCGGCGGCGGAATGCTGTTGGGCCAGAAGATCACTGAGCGTGTGGCGGGTATGCGCACCCTGCCCGTCGGTATCGATCAGCGAAGCGCCTCGCGGCACCCCGACTGGACAGGTCCGGACGACCTCGCGATCAAGATCAACGAACTGCGCGAGATCACCGACTGGGAGAAGCCGATCTACGTCAAGGTCGGCGCCACCCGCACCTACTACGACGTCAAGCTCGCGGTGCATTCCGGCGCCGACGTCGTCGTGGTCGACGGCATGCAGGGCGGAACGGCCGCCACCCAGGAAGTCTTCATCGAGCACGTCGGCATTCCGACACTCGCCGCGATTCCCCAAGCGGTGCAGGCACTTCAAGAGCTCGGAGTGCACCGGGAGGTCCAGCTCATCGTCTCCGGCGGCATCCGCAACGGCGCCGACGTCGCGAAGGCCATGGCACTCGGAGCCGACGCCGTGGCGATCGGTACCGCCGCACTGATTGCCTTGGGCGACAACGATCCTCGATACCAGGACGAGTACGCGGCACTGGGATCGGCCGCGGGCTTCTACGACGACTTCCAGAACGGCAAGGATCCGGCCGGTATCACCACCCAGGACCCGGAGCTGTCTGCGCGCTTCGACCCGATCGCCGGTGGACGCCGACTCGCCAACTTCCTGCGCGTGACCACGATGGAGGCGCAGACCATCGCCCGCGCCTGCGGCAAGGCACACCTGCATCACCTGGAACCCGAAGACCTGGTGGCGATCTCGATCGAGGCCGCGGCCATGGCGCGCGTTCCGCTCGCGGGTACCAACTGGATCCCCGGGACGGGAGCGGGTCTGTGAGTACCGAAACCGCATCCATCGTCATCATCGGCGGTGGCCTCGAGGGCGTCGCGACGGCGTGGGCGCTGGCGCAGCGCGGCATCACAGATGTCGTTGTGTGCGAGCGCGATACCGTCGGAGGAGGAATGACGGGCAAGTCGTCGGGCATCGTCCGTTGCCACTACGGTGTCAGTTCGCTCGCGGCCATGGCTGCCATCGGCCTCGAGGTGTTCGAAAAGGCCGAGGAGATCTTCGGCACCGACATCGGCTTCCGCCAGACCGGCTACGTCGTCGGAGTCGGGGAGCCCAACGTCGAGAATCTTCGGAAAAGCCTTGCAGCCCAGCGCGAGGTCGGAGTGCAGACCGAGGAGATGGACATCTCCGACGTGGCAAAGCTCTGGCCAGCAGCCGATCTCGAACCGTTCGCCGCGTTCGGCTGGGAAGAACGAGGCGGCTACGGTGACGCGTATCAGACTGCGCAGGCGTTCGCGGCGTCGGCGCGAGCTGCCGGTGTCCGAATCAAACAGGGCACCACGGTTTCCGGTCTGCTGACCGACGGAGAGCGCGTCAGCGGAGTCGAACTCACCGACCACTCGACCATCTCCGCCGACACGGTCGTCGTCGCGACAGGCGTCTGGACCAAGCCCTTCCTCGACAGGTACGGCATCGACGTCCCGATCACGGTGCACCGCGAGCAGATCGTGATGATCCATCCGGGCATGGAACTCGGTGAGGTGCCGGTGTTCTCGGACTTGGTGTCGCTGCAGTACGTGCGCCCGGACGTCCGCGGTGAGATCCTGTTCGGCAACTCAGATCTCGCCGAGCTAGAGGTCGCCAACCCCGACGGTTACCTCAATCGCGCCGACGAGGCATTCCTCGACCTCACCGTCGACAAGGTCGGCACCCGATTCCCGGCCTTCACCGACGCGAGCATCACCAGCAGCTACGCGGGCTGCTACGACGTCACGCCCGACTGGAACCCGGTGATCTCCACCGGTCCGCTCGACGGACTCGTCATCGCCGCCGGATTCAGCGGTCACGGTTTCAAGATCTCGCCGGCCGTCGGGCGTCTCGTCGCCGACCTCGTCGTTGACGGTCGCAGCAACGATCCGCGCATCCCGGAATCCGACTTCCGGCTGTCCCGCTTCGACGACGGTGACCTGCTCAAGACCAGATTCCCGTACGTCGGCGCGGGCGAGATGCGGTAGCGGATGTGTGCTCTGTACGGCGGAACACCGACGTCCGCCGGACCTCGCCGTCTACCCGGAGTGAAGTCCGTCTACCGATATGCTGGCGAGGTGACCGACGACGCTCTGATCCGTAACCAGTCGGGGACCGCGCGCGAACGTCCCGTCGATCAACCCGTCGAAGAACTTGAACTCGAATCGGCGATTGCGCACAACGTCCGACGTCTCCGCAGGCAGGAGGGGCTGTCGGTCGGCGACATGGCCGCCAAGGTCGGCATCTCCAAGGCGATGCTCTCCAAGATCGAGAACGCGCAGACCTCGTGCAGCCTGAGCACTTTGGCGGCGCTTGCGACCGCATTCGACGTCTCGGTGACCTCACTCTTCCGCGGCGCCGACCTCGAACGGTCCGCCGTGTTCGTCAAGGCGGGGGAGGGCTCGCAGATCGTGCGCGAGGGATCGCGCGAGGGCCACGAATACGAGATGCTCGGCTCGCTTCGCGGCGAGCACAAGCGCCTCGAATGCCTCCTGGTGACGCTCACCGAGAAGTCGGTGACGCAGCCGCTGTTCCAGCACCCGGGCACCGAGTTCATCTTCATGCTCGACGGAACAATGGACTACGCGCACTCACGCTCGGTTTACCGACTCAGCCCCGGCGATTCGCTGCAACTCGACGGCGAGGGCGCGCACGGGCCGGTCGAACTGGTCGAACTCCCGATCCGGTTCCTCTCGGTCATCGCGTTCCCGGACTCGGCCATCTGACACCGGAGCCCGCCGGTCGAGCCACACCCGCCGCCGGTCGAGCTTGTCGAGACCACCTCAGCTCGAGTACACGCGGATCCAGTCGAGCGTCATGTACGACGGGTTCGGCGTCGTGAGGTCGGGGTCGCCCGGCCAGTTCCCGCCGACGGCGAGCGTCAGCAGGAGGTACGTCGGCTTGTTGAACACCCACTTCTTGTCGGCGCTCAACTGCGACGCCCGGTAGCTGCCCACCGTCCGCCCGTCGAGCGCGACGGTGATCGCATCCTTCGACTTCGTGACGGAGTACGTGTGGAAGTCGGTCGACAGATCGGCGATCGCACCGGAGTTGCCGAGTTGCCATGTCCCGCCTGACGTCGTCGGACCGTGCAGGTGATTCGTGTATGCCGTTGTCACAGAGGGAGTTTCGATGACGTCGATCTCACCGCTCTCGGGCCAACCCGCCGAGTAGATGTCGGTGCCCATCAGCCAGAACGCCGGCAGTAGACCCTTGCCCGCGGGAAGTTTGATCCTGGCCGACGCCGTCCCGTAGGTGAATGCCACCTTGCCCAGGGTGTTGAGGCGCGCCGACGTGATCGACGTCCCGTTGGAGCGTGCCGCGATCACCAAACGACCGTTGCCGTCGAGGTAGGAGTTCTGCCGCGAGTTGGTATAGGTCTGCCACTCGTTGTTGCCCCAGCCACCGCCGCCGGTTTCGAAGTTCCAGTTCGACGTCGACGGTGAGCTGCCTGCCGCGCCGTTGAACTCGTCTGACCACACCAAAGTGGCCGCACGAGCCGGCGCGACATGCGAGAACCCAAGGGCCGTCAACGATGCGACAAGTGTGAGTGCGATCGGACCGGTCAGGCGGCGCAGCCTTGATGTGACGCGGCGTCGTATCGAGTGGGGGAGGGTCGGCCGGGGTGGGCGTCGATTCATCGGGACGTTCTCCTCGTCGGTGCTATCCCCCGGTGATGACAATTCGGACACTATCGAACGATCGCCTCGTCTGCCAGCCGAACAGCGAATCCGTGTAGCAATCTGTGATGCCGCGCCTATCAACGGCATTCAGCGTCCCAGCCACCTCCCAGCCTCCAAGTGACTCAGCGATCTCCCAGCCGACGTCGAGTGCCTCGCAAGTCTCGGTTGGCATTGTCGGTGATGTCAGAGAGAGCGCTCACCGACGAGCGGTCCGCCGAAGTGAAAGAGGTAGTCATGCCCATCCCGAACAACAACCAGCAGCAGCGCCAGAACCCCGCTCCGGCACAGCGTCGTCGCCGGGTGCGTCGCTTCGACTCGCGCACCCGTCGCTGGAACTGGGTGTGGGTCAACTGATCGGCGCTGTTCCATCCCTTCGCGAGACCCCGCCTGGCCAAGGCGGGGTCTCGTCGCGTGAAAACCAGTTGCACCGCGTCGTCGACCAGTGCCAAGCTGACACGCTTGCCGCAGAAGGAGGACACCACGCCCGCAACAACATCTACGCTCGACGCGCTCGCGAGGGAGCACCCCCATGTACGACGCGCCGTCACCGTGATCGCGCAGTTGTTCAACGATGCGCTCCCCGCAGCCCCTGTGTCCATCGACACCTTCCTGACAACACATCTCTGTGCTGACCGGAACGAACTCTTCGTGCAGGTCATGTCCATCAACCCGGCCAGTAGAATCGCCGCAGGCCTCGTTCTCGGCGACCTGATCGAAAATGATTCTCCCGCAACCGGTCCGGACGAAGACGACGCACCTCCGCGGTGGGCAGAACGCAGTGTCGGCGACGACGAGTTCTCGGTCCCCGCCGACATCTCGCTGGCCTTCACCCCCGATAATCCGTCGGCAGTGGACCGTTGGTGATTTCGTCGTTGCTCAGCGATGCCAACTCGAGAGCCACCATCTCGCTGTACGCACCGAATGAGCTCCGCGGCATGGTGTCTCGTGCCGTCGTTGAGCTTCGTCGTCGTATCGATTCACGTAACCCGCTGCGCGGCAGAGTGTTATCGGTATCGGTGGTCTACAACGAGATCTCGCTGTCGGCTGCCCCCGCGCCGTCGACAACCCGCGCCGATATCGCGATCCCCGACAGCGTATGGCGCGAGGTGGATCTGAGCATCTCCGCTGTCACGTCTCGTCACGAGATCCTCACCGCGGCGGGAATGTCGACGAGTCGTGGTCTGCTGCTCGCCGGGCGTCCCGGTGTCGGTAAGACGGCGATCGCTCGGACGATCGCCGCAGAACTGCTCGGCGACTTCACCGTCGTCATCGTCGAATCCGCCGCAGTCATGGCGAAGCTCGGGTCCGTCTACGCCATGGCCGATGTCCTCGGACCGCTCGTCGTGATCCTCGACGACGTCGACCTCTACGTCCGCCGCCGCGGTGACGGCGACGACTCCGCGCTCGGTGCGCTGCTGTCGGCACTCGACGGCGCGACGGCCCACGACCGCGTCCTGACGATCGCGACGACGAACGATCCGCGCGCCCTCGACGGCGCCGCCACGCGCGCAGCACGTTTCGACTCGGTGATCGAGCTCAATCCTCCCGATGATGCTGCAGCAGAGGCGATTCTGTCGGGAGTGCTCGCGAGAATCGGTGCCCTCGACGTCGATGTCGCACGGGTTGTGGCAGCACTGCCGCGCGATCGCAGCGGCGCTGACGTGAGCGAATTGGTCCGTCGCGCAATCCTCGTCGACGGAGCCGAACTGACCACCGCGACGCTGTTGTCGGTGATCGGTTTGCGCGCGCACGAGGCCGCACTGCCGACGGGCACCTACCTGTAGCGCAGCGACACTCGCCTACCGCTGACCGTCGACGGTCAGCCGGCTTCGGCGGGGTGCACTCTCGACCGTCGGCAACTGCGTCGACACGCCGCGCAGCGCCAGCACGATGGTCCCCGTGACCGATACGTGTGCGGGCAACTCAGCGTTGAGGGTGCGGCGATGCCCCGACGTGTCGACGACCGTGATGTCGACGAGATGTGCGCCGGCGAGTTCGTTTCCGGGGAAGGCGACGTCGTCGATGGCGGTGGTGAGGGGCAATGAGGCGTCGACGTGGAGCACGGCGCGTTCTGCGGTGAGCTGCGCACTGCTGATTCGAGTGACCAGCGCGGGGAACCACACCGCCTCGGGGCACAGCGCCTGACTGACGGGCTCACCCGACTCATCGAGGAAGAACGCGACCTTGCGCCGCAACGACTCCTCCCGGAGCGAGATGTCGTTCACGAGGATGTCGCACCCCGAGCATCGAATAGGCAAGCGCCACTTTGTCGAATCGAACGATCTGGCCACGGTGACCCCTTTCAGAGAGGGCAGTATGTCGAACAGTGTCACCACTTCGGTCTACGCCCGACGCCCCGCCGACGACAGCATCCGGGGCGCTAAGACTTCATCAACGGCGCTAAGAGTTCGTCAACGTGATGTACGCCGCTGTCCGTCGTTCGTCTGGACCCTTGCTGAATGACGTTGGGCGGGGGTATCGGCGAGTATTCTGACCTGCATGGCACGTGCCCCGCTCAAACGTCGAACCTCGTCACGGGCACGGATCCTCGAGTCGGTGGGCACCATCCTCGAGTCGGGTGTGCGCTACGCGGACGTCCCGGTCGAACGCATTCTGACGACTGCCAACGTGTCCCGATCGACCTTCTACCAATGGTTCGACGACAAGGGCGATCTGATCGAGAACGCGGCCGAACCGTTCTTCACCGCGTTCTGGGAGGTGTCGGACCAGTGGTGGATGCGAACTGAGCCGATGGGCCCTGACGACCTCGCCGACACCATCACCCGCATGTTCCAACTGGGGCGCGAGCACGGCCCCGTCTGGCGCGCCTTCCTCGAGACGGTCGACCGCGACGCCCGACTACGTACCGAGTTCGGCGGCTTCCTCGACCTGTACACGACGAAGATGGCAGACCGCCTTCGCCGTGACCAGATGGACGGCCTCGCCCCTGCGGACCTAGATCCGGATCAGACGGCGCGATTCATCACCGTCACCACGCGGGGCAGCCTCCTGGACCTGGTGAACGCCCCGGAGAAATGCGACGCCGCGTTCGCCGCGTCGCTTGCCCGCGCGTACTGGTTGGCGATGTACGGACCGGATTCTTTGGCTTGTGGTGAGGTCTCGCAGACGCAGGGCAGTTCGACGTAGCGCGATTCAGAAGTAGCCGTTCGCGGGCAGCGTGGTGCCGTTGACTGCGAGATCTCCCAGCGCAATCGCCTTGTACGACGTCGGGTTGTGCAGTGTGATCGTCCTGATGTTGCGCCAGTGTCGGTCCAGATTGCATGCGCGACTGGCCGACGATGCTCCGCCGACGTCGAACAGTGCTGTGGCAGTGGGTAATGCGACGGAGTCGACGTGCACCTTCACGCGTGCGGCGGCGACGGAGGCTCGCTCGAACAGCGTGGCGTCGATCACGCCCTGACGCGCGCACTCGAATGCGGCCTCGACGTCGCGAGCTGCGGCGAGAACAGCGGCGCGTGCCACGTGTGCAGCGGCGTCGATCTCGCCGATCGTCTTGAGCAGCACAGGGTCGTGACGAGGCTCGTCGGCGGGCGCGTGGTCGAATGTCCGTGTGCGACCACGCACCAGCTCAATCGCATCGTCGTTCACCGACAACAGGATTCCGGTGATGAGCGCCTGTAGGAAGAGTTGCAGCAGAGGAGCGTCGTTGGCGATGCGCGGCGCACCCGGTGCAGCGAGGTCGACGATTCCGAGGATGTCGTCGGCGGTGACCACGACATCGGTGAACTGCGTCGAACCGGTTCCGGTGCGGTGCTGTCCGATTCCGTCCCAGTCGTCGATCACCGAGACGCCCGCTCGGTCGACGGGGACGATGAGGCGTGCAAGTCGCTCTCCGCCCTGCGCGTCGTCGACCGTGGCCTGCACGGCGATGAAGTCGGCAAAAGCTGTTCCAGTGGAATAGAATTTCTCGCCGGAGAGCACCCAGCCGGTGTCGGTGGGGCGGATGGTCGTGGCGAATCTGCGAGCCCCAGCCGAACCGGCCCGCTCGCTTGTGGCATTGCCGAAGACGGCACCGTCGGCGATCAGGGCACTCCACCGATCACGGACAGGCCCGTCGGGCAGACGCTTGATCTGTTCGACGAACCAGTAGTGCGCCCGCAGGATGTGAGCCGCGATCGGGTCGGCCCGCGCAAGGTCGACGATGAACTCGACGAGTTCGACGACATCGGCTCCGCCGCCGCCGTGTTCCGCGTCGAGAGTGAGGGCGGTGAGGCCCGCGTCGCGCAGCAGCTCGATCTGTGCGCGCGGATCCTCGCCGGCGCGTTCGCGCTCGGCCGATCCCGCTGCGATCTCCGCGAGCACTGCCGCACGGTCGGCGACGACCCTCGTTGCTGCCGTCATGCCGACACCTCTTCACGGTGTGTGATGAATGCGCCGCGGTAGCCCGCCGCGGGGTGCGTATCCGGCAGTCGGTCGCGACCGGTCAACTTCGCACGCACGGTGCCCGCTGCGTAATCACGTTGTGCCAGCCCGCGATCCCGCAGAACCGGCAGGACGTGCTCCGCGAATTCGATGTAGCTCCCCGGGATGGTCGCGTTGATGACATTCACACCGCCGACGCCCGCATCCCGCCACAACTCGAGGCGATCGGCGATCTGTTCGGGAGTTCCCACGACTCTGCCTGAGCGGCTGCGCAATTCGGCAAGGTCGCGGACCGTCGGCTCGCGATCGGGTACCGCCTCGCGCAACCACAGCAGGGTGCTCTGCGTGCCCTGGGTCTCGATGTCTCCGATGGGCGTATCCAGATCGTAGTGGCCGAGATCGATGCCGAGTCCGCCTGCCGAGTGCGCGATGATCGTGCTGGGGTCGATGAGGTCGTCGAGCTCGCGAGCCTTGCGCGTGGCTTCCTCTTCGGTGGAGCCGATCACGAATGAAAGTCCTTGGAAGAACGTGAGATCCTGCGGATCACGCCCGGCTTCGGCAACCAGCCGTCGAGTGTCGTCGATAAGCCCCTTCGCCGCAGCGGGATTCGGCGAGACGATGAACTGTGCCTCGGCATTGCGGGCGGCGAAACGTCGGCCAGCGGGTGACGAACCCGCCTGAAAGAGAACAGGTGTGCGCTGCGGAGACGGCGCGACGAGATGCGGTCCCTCGACTCGGTACCGCTCGCCGACGTGATGGATCTTGTGCACCTTGTCGAAGTCGGCGTGCACACCGGACTCCTTGTCCTGGATGAGCGCGTCGTCGTCCCACGAGCCCTCCCACAGCTTGTAGACGACGTCGACGTACTCCTGCGCCCAGGCGTAGCGGTCGTCGTGGCGCGTGATGCCGTCGTAGCCGAAGTTGCGCCACGCGTTGCTCGACAGGCTGGTGACGATGTTCCACGCGACCCGCCCGCGCGAGGCGTGATCGAGTGTCGAGATCTTGCGCGCGAAGTCGAACGGATGCTCCTGCAGGATCGAACTGGTCACGGCGATACCGAGATTCTCGGTGTGCGAAGCCAATGCAGAGGCGAGGACCAGTGGATCGTTGCTCGGAATCTGCAGTCCCGAGTCGACAAACTTCTTCCAGTCGCCCTGGTAGTCGTCGTAGAGGCCGACGACGTCGGCGGAGAAGATGAAGTCGAACTTGGCCTGCTCCAACGTCTTCGCGAGTGAGATCCAATGATCGAGGTCATTGAAGTTCGTCTGCTGCGCCTCCGGTGCGCGCCAGGCTCCGTGCAGGATGTGCGACGTCGTATTCATCACGAACGCGGCGAATCTGAGGGGTACGGGTTGGGCCATGCGCGTGACGTTACGACTGAGCCCGACGTGATGACTACTTGGAATCAGGGTGATGACAAGAAGTGACCAGCGGTGTCGTGTTTCCTACGGTTGGCCGGTCCCTGACTGAGGAGTGAACTGGTGTTGCGTCTTTCCCGCCGATGGCGGACCCGCATCCTGCCGGCCGTCGGCTTGGCCGTCTGTGTGATGCTTGCCGCCTGCGGTCGGCCGGAGACCGGCGACGGATCATCGAAAGGCGTTGCGGCGTCGCCCGGTGAGCTGGTGTCGGGTGGAGTCATCGAGTACGGGCATGAGCAAGAGCCGCCATGCGTCCACGGCGGTTGGGTCCAGAACGCGTACCTTGCACGGCAGTACCTCGACAACCTGGTCTCACTTGATGACAGCGGCAAGCCGGTCCCGTGGCTCGCCACGAGTTGGGATATCTCGCCCGACAGACGCAGCTACACGTTCCACCTCAAGCCCGGTGTGAAGTTCACCGACGGAACAGAACTCGACGCCGCCGCCGTCAAGACCAACATCAACGGGTATCTCGATCCTGACAGTCCAAATGGCACGGTCGTCTCGTATATCGGGCAGTACTTCGAATCCGACGAAGTGGTCGACAAGTTGACCTACCGTCTCCATCTCAAGGCGCCGTACACGCCGCTGCTGACCGTTCTCTCGCAGGGCTACTTCGGAATTCAGTCGCCGACAGCGCTGGCGCGAGGACCCAAGATCAACTGTGCGCAGCCGGTCGGCTCGGGTCCGTTCAAGATCGCGCAGTGGGATCGCAACCGCAGTATCACCTTCGTCCGCAATGATCAGTACAACTCAGCGCCCGCAAACGCAAAGCATCAGGGTCCCGCGTACGTCGACAAGGTGATCTGGAAGTTCTTGAAAGATCCCGTCCTGCGGTACGGTTCGCTGACCAGCGGATCGTCGGACGTCATCTACAACGTCCCCGCGCTGAACTGGGCCGAGGCGACCCGCAAGTTCCAGACGGAGCAGTACATCACTCCGGGCAGACCCAACGCGATCACGCTCAACGTCGCACACGCGCCGTTCGACGATGTGCGCGTCCGCCAAGCGCTCGCGTACTCCGCGGACCGTAAGAAGTCCGTCGAGACCGCCTATCTCGGCGTGGTGCCCTACAACGCCAACGGGGCATTGAGTCAGAGCACCCCCGACTACGACCCGAAAGCCGGTGACTATGAACATGATCCGGCGAAGGCTAATGCTCTCCTCGACTCGGCGGGTTGGACGCAACGCGATGGCGACGGCATTCGTGAGAAGGACGGAAAGCGGCTGACCGCACGCGTTGTCTATCCGGCCGATTCGATCATCGGGGCCGAAGGCGCAGGTATTCTGCAGGACGTCGCTGCACAGGCACGCGAGGTCGGCTTCGACCTTCAGCTTGTACCCGCCACACAGAGTGCGTACTTCGGCGGCAACTACGCCAAGGCCGATACCTATGACGCGTACGTGGGCTACTGGACCAGTCCGACGCCGGGCCTGCTCTACATCAACTGGCGACAACGGCTGTCCGACAACCCGAATCCGTACAACACGGCGTTCTACAACGATCCGCATCTGCAGGGACTCATCGAGCAGGCAAACTCGTCGGCCGATCCCGCGCAGGCAGCGTCGTTGTACTCCGACGCGCAGCGACTCATCGGCGACAACGCTCTGTCGATCGGATTGTACACGCAGACGACGTCATTGGCGTCGAACCCCAAACTCCACGACGTGTGGATCGAGAAGTCTCAAGGCGAACCGGTGTTCGCGGATGCGAGGTTTGTCCGATGACCGTGCTCGACGACCGCGAATCCGCCGGCGACGCGGCGCCCGCGGAGAAAGTTCCGACGCCATCCTGGCGACGTCCCCCACGTGCCGTGGTGCGCTGGGGAGCAAAGCTCGGCTCAGCGGTGTTCGTCCTCTGGGCGGCTGCGTCGATCACGTTCCTACTACAGGTGATCGCGCCCGGCGATCGAGCCACGCTGCTACTGAATCTGTCGTCGGGGCTCAGTCGGGAGCGCACGCCCGACGAGACCGCGCCGGTGAACGCGCAGTATGGCTTCACCGATCCGGTGTGGCAGCAGTACCTCCACTACCTCGGCGGGCTGCTGCGTGGCGATCTCGGCACGTCGTACCAGCTAGGACAACCGGTCAACGAAATCATTGCCGCGCAAGTAGGTCCGACGCTCGTGCTGACGTTCAGCGCGTTGATCGTGGCCTGGATTCTGGTGCTCTTCCTCACCACGCTCACTGCGGGACGTCGAGGCCCGTGGGGCGCGATCGGCTCGTTCGTCGAGACCGTGAGCGCTGGACTTCCGCAGTACTGGATCGGATCGATCCTGCTGGTGGTCTTCGCGATCAACCTCGGATGGTTCCCGGTCGAGAGTGGTACCGGGGTTCGTGGCCTGGTGCTCCCGGTGTTGACACTGGCGATTCCGCTTGCCGGGTTCCTCGGGCAGATCGCACGTGACGAGTTCGCACGAGCGCTCGACCAGCCTTTCGTCCTCACCGCGCGCAGTCGCGGTCTCGGTGAGCTTTCCGTGCGGAGCCGACACGTGCTGCGTCACTCGGTCCTGCCGGCCATCACCGTGTCGGGGTGGGCGATGGGCGCGCTGCTTTCGGGTGCGGTGATCGCCGAGACGGTGTTCGCACGAGCAGGCATCGGCCAGACCCTGGTGAGTGCTGCGACATCGCGCGATGTCCCGCTCGTGAGCGGCATCGTCATCTTTGTCGCACTGATCTACACCATCGCCAACCTGGCAGTGGATGCGCTCTACACCGTCATCGACCCCCGGATCGAGGTCCCGTGACCGTTATCGAGAATCCCACAGCCCCAACCGAATCCGAAGGATCGTCGTCGGGTTCTGCCTTCAGCGCGCTGCTGTCGACGTTGAAGACCCGCAATCCCGTTCCGACAGCCGACAAGCGCCGTCGACCTCCGTGGAGTGTTGTCGCGGGAGCCATTGTTGTCGTGTTGCTTGTTCTCGCGGCAGCAGTTCCATCGCTGCTTGCGCCGTACGATCCGTTCGCCATCAACCTCGACGCCACGCTGTCGCCGCCGAGCTGGTCGCACCTATTTGGCACTGATCTCAACGGGCGAGACCTGTTCAGCCGCGTCATCTACGGCACACGCGAGTCGCTCGGTATCGGCCTTGGTGCGGTCGCCGTCGCAACGGTGCTCGCCGTGTTCCTGGGTATCGCCGCGGGGCTCTTGGGGCGGATCGCAGGAGCACTCGCGAACAGGTGGATCGAGATCATGTTCGCCTTCCCCACAGTGCTTCTCGGCCTACTTCTGGTGTCGGTGTTCGGCCCCGGAGCGTCGACTCTGATCTTTGCCATCGGAATCGGCATCGCGCCAGGGTACGCACGCATCGTGCGCGGCCAGGTACTCGCCGTCCGCAATGCGCCCTACATCGAGGCCGCTACCGCCATCGGTCACTCACGTGGCCGAATCCTGCTGCAGCACATCGCTCCCAACTCGCTGAGACCGATGATCGTCACGGCCACATTGGGTATCGGCCAGGCGATCATCTGGGCGTCGGGGCTGGCATACCTCGGGCTCGGCGTCGCACCACCAGCACCGGAATGGGGCGCGCTGCTCGACTCCGGCCGCACGTACATCACTGTCGCCTGGTGGCTGGAGATCTTCCCTGGTCTCGTGATCGTCGTTGCTGCATTGGCATTCACGACGCTGGGCCGCTACCTCGGCCAGCGTTTGGAAGGAGACAGGCGATGAGCCTGGTGGACATCAAAGATCTGCACATTGCTTTTGGCAGCCGCGAGATCGTCAAGGGAGTCTCGCTGCAACTGGACGCGGGTGAATGTCTGGCGATCGTTGGGGAGTCGGGGTCGGGTAAGTCGGTGACCGCACGAACTTTGATCGGACTGACCGGCGACGGAGCTGAGATCACAGCCGAGCGCATTGAGTTCGACGGCCAATCGCTACGTGGACTGTCTGATCGAGGGTGGCGCAAGATTCGCGGCCGCGAGATCGGCTTCGTCCTGCAGGACGCGTTGGTGTCACTCGATCAACTGCGCACCGTCGGCAGTGAGATAGGGGAGGCCATCTCAGTACATGACCGTGGGCGCGCATTCGGCGCAGGACTGTCGAGGACAGCGAGGGCACAGCGAGCCGAACGAGTGGTCAAACTGCTCGATCTGGTCGGTGTGCCCGAGCCGAAGGTCCGTGCGGGACAACGTCCACACGAGTTGTCCGGTGGACTTCGGCAACGTGCGCTGATCGCATCGGCGCTTGCGCGGGACCCGAAGCTGGTGATCGCCGACGAGCCGACGACCGCGCTCGATGCGACTGTGCAGGCACAGATCCTCGAGGTGTTGCGACAGGCGAAACAGCGCGGCAGCGGCATCATCTTGATCTCTCACGATCTGGCCGTCGTCGCGAGTCTGGCCGACCGGATCGCCGTGATGCGGTCCGGTGAGCTCGTCGAATACGGTGATGCGCAACAGATTCTGAGCGACCCGCAGCACGAGTACACGCAGGGACTGCTGGCGGCGATTCCTTCTCGAGCGTCGAAGGGAACCCTCCTCACCACCGGTGCGACACTACCTTCTGCGACTCCCATCTCCGACGACCAGCCGCCTGCTCTACGCGTACGCGACCTCCGAAAGACGTTCGGCGGTAGGGATAATCACCGTCATGCCGCAGTGCAGGGAGTGAGCTTCGACCTTCGGCCAGGACAGACGCTGGGAATCGTCGGCGAGTCCGGATCGGGTAAGACGACGACGGCGCGCATCGTGCTGGGACTGACCGAACCCGATTCGGGAACCGTCGAACTGAATGGCCGACCGTGGAGTTCGTTGTCGGATGCACAGCGAAGGTCGACGCGCCAACAGATTTCGGTGATCTATCAGGATCCGCTGAGCTCCTTCGATCCGCGGTGGACCGTCGAGCGGATCATCGCAGATGCTCTCCGCGTCAGAGGTTTACGCGGTAGTGCACTCGACGCCAAGGTGTCGGAGCTGCTCGACCACGTCGGACTCTCCGACGCCTTTCGTACGCGACATCCGTTGCGACTCTCCGGAGGTCAACGACAGCGTGTGGCGATCGCACGGGCGCTCGCCCCCGAACCGTCGGTGATCGTGTGCGACGAACCCGTCTCGGCACTTGACGTCTCGATCCAGGCGCGCATTCTCGATCTGCTCGCCACACTGCAGGCCGAGACGGGAGTTGCGCTGCTGTTCATCTCGCACGACCTCGGCGTGATCCACCACATCAGCGACGACATCATCGTGATGCGATCCGGCGAGGTCGTCGAATCCGGCACTGCCGACGAGGTGTTCGAGAACCCGCAGCACCCGTACACCAGGGAGTTGCTCGCCGCGGTGCCGACGATCGGCGGGGAAAGGGTGGCCTAGTCTGTCATCCACCTCGTGCAGCGAGGTAGGCCGCCCGAAGGTCTGCCGGCACCCGCCCGCGATCGGAGACGGAAATGCCCCGTGCCAGAGCCCATTTCCGGATCTGCGCAGCGCTCGGTGTCGACAAAGCTGTCACCGCGGACTCCTGCGACGCGGTGAGCGACCGTTCGTGCAGGCATGCACCGAACCAGCGGTAGAGCCATTCCTGTGCCAACGCACGAGTCTCGCAGAACACGATTGGAACCGACGGAAAACGCGCCTGCGCCTCGGCGACACGGTGGCAGTAGACCTTCGACGTGCGCGGCCACGTCTCGCGAGCCTGCAACACGATCCCGTCGCGGCCGAGAGGCAACCGCACCAGGTAGGGCAGTGACGTGCCCTCTTCGGGGTTGCGTGCGATGAGCAGGTCGTCGGCCATAGGAACTCAGATTGCCGGACTGATTCGACGATGCACAACCCCGACGACGCGGAGCTCTGCGACTACGAGCCCTCAGTGAGTTGGAAACTCTCAGCAAGTAGTCAGCGGTCTCCTAGGTAGTGCTGCGCCGAGAAGTCGCGTACCTGACTGCGGATTCATTTCTAGGCGCAACTCGCGAGAGTTGATGTCGGCAGGTCCCACACCAGTCGGTCCAACCAGCACAATCTAGTATCTCGTGTCGTTAGTTAGTTAATGGTTGGGGGTTTGAGATACTCGGCTATGGCGAATTCTCCGGCTCCCGC
>NZ_LZMI01000059.1:0-97487 GCF_001665475.1 Gordonia sp. 852002-51296_SCH5728562-b
CGCGTGTGCGCGCAGGCATGGCGAAGACGTCGGCGATGTTGTGGTAGTCCGGAAGTTCTTCTGCCGGAACAGAACCGGTGAAGATCACGTGATCAGCCACTCCCTCCTCGCGGGCGAGGCGGTGCAGTGTGTCGGCGTATGGCCCACCACCGACGATGACCAGCACGACGTCGGGCATCTCTTTGCGGATCAACGGCAGGGCACGGATGAGCATGTCCTGCCCCTTCCGCGGCACCAACCGCGACAGACACAAGATGGTCGGAGCGTCGCCGAGCCCCAACCGTGCGCGAACCTCTTCGCGGGCAACAGGATTCGGCGCGAAACGATCGGTGTCGACGCCGGGGGGAAGGTACTCGAGTGAGGCAGCGCGGCCGAAGGCCGAAGCGAAGCGATCCCTGGTGTACCTACTGACGTAGGTGATCGCGTCGGTGTGGTTTCCGATGTGGCGCAGCACTTGTCGAGCAACGGGCAGCATCGACCACCCCACCTCGTGGCCATGCGTGCTGGCGATGACGCGCTCAGCTCCCGCCCTACGCATCGCGGGAGCCATCACCGCGAGCGGTGCCGCGGCACCGAACCACACGGTCTCGATGCCCTCACTGCGGATGATCTCTGCGGCGCGACGCGCGACGAATGGCGTGGGCAGCATCAACGTCGTCCGGTGCCGGTAGACGCGATACGGTTGTCGCGCATCGAATTCCACGCTGCCCTTCCATCGGGGCGCGTAGACCACGACATCTTCGGGCGGCAACCTGTCGACGAGATTCTGCAGATACGACTGGATCCCACCGGCCCGTGGCGGAAAGTCGTTGGTCACCAACAGGGTTCGACGCACGGACCGTACTCCTTATCTCGGAACCTGTTCCGCGAGCCATCTGCGCCAGTCGGCGATCAGACGGTTGCGATCGACACCGAGAGCAGTCGCGATCGCGTTGTCTTGTCGGCCGACGTCTCCCGACGCCGCCACCCCGCGATAGAGGGCCTTCAGACGTGTTTCACCGTAGCGGTCGGCGACGTAGGCCGCGAGCGCCCACGCGGACTGGTACGCCAGAGCCGACTTGTCAGTCGCCACACCGAAATCCTCGTCCGACGGCAGCGCATCGGGACTCTGCCCCGCCCGCACCTGCGCGGCGAGATCCGGGGCGGCGTCGTCGAGACGCACGTAGGTTCCCTTACGGCCGACGTATTCGGCAACACCCTCGGTGATCCACAGCGGCGCGTCCTTTGCAGTCACCGAGCGCGTCGCGACGTGCGTGAGCTCGTGCCGCAAGACCACGGCAAGAGCCGGGGCGGGTAGGTCGTTGGCGGACGGAGCGAGCACGACGCGCTGACCGATCACCGTGTCACCGTCGACTCGATCGAACACGGTGGCCGCCGCGGCGGCGGAGGTGTCGGTCGCAGAACTGTGCGCGATCGCGGAGAACTCCTCCGGGGTCGCCGTTGCGACGACGACGGCCCGCCGCGGCCACTCCGAACCCCAGAACGCGGTGACGGCCGATACCGCCTGGCGCAGCGAGCGTCGCGTCCGATCCACTGTGACGGCGGTACCCGGGTACGACACCACTGCTGACGGCCCTCCCCCGGTGAGCACGTCCGTGGCCTCGAGACCCGGCAGGTTCCAGAGCTGGGTTGCCGGGGCGTCGTCGCCGAGAAGCGTTGCGTCGCCGACCAGTTTCCAGCTGTCCCCGTATCGCGCCACCACAAGCTCGCGATCCAGCGTGACCGTCGGCTCGTCGACGCCCGGCGTGCCGGCACCGCCGAGCGCATAACGCAACTGCACCGGCGCGACCCACGAGTCGGTACTGCCCTGCGCTTCGAGTCGGGCGGCAACCTCTGCGGGCATCTGGACCTCCGTACCCTGCGTCGACGCGAGCTGGTAGCCGAACTCCTTGAGCTTCAGAGCGGTTCCACGCGCGGGCACCGTGGTCGGCGAAGGCTGCGACTGTGAGGACGGCGACTGGGGGTTTGCTGACCGGGGGTTTGTCGACGGCTGCGACGCTGCGGCCGAGGTAGGTGTGGAGGTGCCTGTTCCGGAGAGATTATGGGCCGCGACGTTCAGGGAATCGCGGAACGTCGGAGACGTCGAGGAGTCGAGGAGTCCGTCGAGGCGAGCCCGATCCCCATCCGTCAGGGCGCGGGTGAGGTCGTCGAGGAGTCGCGCGACACCCTCCGAGCGTTCCTGCAGATAGATGTTGGGATTCGTGGTCGTCGTCGTGACCGACGACGACGTCGCTTGCTGCGGTTGACTATCCGACGAACAGGCCGACACACCCGCTGCGAGTGTCGTGGCAGCGAGGATCACACACGCGACGCGCGCAGCCGAGGCCTCAGCGTGCACGCTGTCCGCGCATCAGGCGTATCGCCGCGCGGCCGCGTACGGCCCGGCCTGGTCAATCGGCACCACCTTGACGGGTACGCCGAACGTCGACGCATGGATCACGTAGCCGTCGCCGACGTACATGCCGACATGGTGGGCATCCGGGTAGTAGATGATCAGGTCGCCGGGCTGAAGGTTGCCGCGGTCGACGGCCGTTCCGGAGCCCATCTGTGCCTCGCTCGAGCGCGGAAGCGTTTTACCCGCCTGCTGGTAGGCCCACACCATCAACCCGGAGCAGTCGAAGGAGTCAGGTCCGGTGGCGCCCCAGACGTAGGGATCTCCGATGCGGGTGAGCGCAGCCTGCACGGCAGCGAGCGCGGCGGACGTTCCCTTCGGCACCGCGCGGGGATCGAAGTCGAACTTGGGGCCGCGAAGTGCGCCGAGTTGCTTGCCGGTCATCGACTCGTACACGGCACGCACCTGGACCGCCTGCAGCTGCAGGTTTGCCTGCTTGGCCTGGACGTCGCCGCGCACACGCTCGGCAGCGGAGACGGCAGTCGTCGCCTCTGCGGCGGTGCGGTCGGACTTCGCCTTCGCCGCGGCCATCTGGGCGCGAGCCTTCTTGAGCCCCTTGAGATCAGCCGACGCCTGGCGGGAGATCACCTCGAGGCCAGACATCTGGTCGAGCAGTGACTGTGGCGAGTCGCTGACCAGCACCGCATAGAGCCGGTTGACCCGCGCACCCTTGTAGCTGGCGCGGACGATCGTGTCGACGCGCTTCTGATACGAGCTGAGCGTTTTGCGCGAGGTCTCGAGACTCTTCTGGGCCTCGGTCGAGTCTTTACGAGCCGCAGTGACGATGCCGCGCTGCTTGTCGTACTCGATCTGAGCGTTGTGCATCGCCTCCGACGACTTCTCGGCGTCGGTACTCAGTTTCTTGTACTGGGCGAGGAGCTGGTCGGGTGTGCGAGTCGGTTCCGCGTTCGACGGACCTGCTGTCGCCATCGAAAAGACTTGTGCGACAGCGATGATCACCGCTGTCACGACAACGACGTATGCCGCTCGCGATCGATGCGCCATTGCCTGCGATCCCGCAACCACTTCTGTGTTCACTCCCCTCACCGCCAGCAGCCTCCGGTCTCCGCAGAGGAGACCCGAACGCCGCGCTCCACCCTAACGTGAGTGTCGCGGGCAGCGACTGCGAGTCGGGCAGATCACGCATTCCTGCGTGATCTGCCCGACCTCACGAACTCGATCGATCTCGCCGCTCAGTAGCGACGGATACCGACCAAACTCCAATTCTTCACGACGTCCTTCTTCACGGGGACGCCGTAGGTCGATGCGTGGATGAACTGTCCGTTGCCGATGTAGAGGCCAACGTGTCCGCCACCGTTGAACACCAGGATGTCGCCCGGCTTCGCGTCGGCGAGCGAGGCAACCGCGGTGCCGCCGCCGAGCTGTCCGTAGCTGTCGCGCGGAATCGTCAGACCCGCCTGACGGAATGCCCAGCTGGTGAGGCCCGAGCAATCGAAGGCATTGGGGCCGGAGGCGCCGTAAGAGTAGGGCGAGCCGATCTTGGTCTCGGCAGCGCGCACGGCCTTCTCACCGGCGGTCTGCGTCGGTGCGAGCAGCGGAGCTCCGCCGCGCGGGCGCAGTTGCTGGGGGACCTGGTTGTCGCTGATGCCCGGAAGCGTGAACTTGCCGACGTTGGGGATCTCGACCGTGGCGTCGGGTGCCTTCGCGACGTCCTGCTTCTTGACGACCGGCGCCTTCTGCTGCTGGAACTGTGCCGGAATCTGCTTGGTGTCGACGCCGGGAAGCTCGAACGTGCCGACATTGGGCACGGTGACCGGCGCGGCCAGAGCGGGACCTGCGGCAGCGGCAAGCGAGCCGAACGTGATCGACCCGGCGATTACCGCCTTCTTTGCGACCTTGCCGCGGTCGGGCTGTTCCAAACGATGTTTGGCCACGAAGGGTGTTCTCCTTTTGTTCTCCCTCTACCGCCGACCGGGTTAGCTGTCGGGTTCGGGCCGGAAGAAATGGCCCTACGCGCATGCGATTCGAGTGCGAACACCCGGATCGAGAGCGCGATTCACCCCCATTCGGAAAGCTCCGAAAAAATGAGTGGTTCCCCGGTACGCCAAGACTCATAGCCTTGGCGATTGAGCGGTGACCCCCGCGAACCTCTCCTGTTGGAGCGGGACGCTTCGCAAAGGTCTCGGAAAGGTTACGAAACCGGATGCGTGTCTGTCCACTAACCGACAAACAGCGTGTTCGACGGCCGCACCTCAGCCCGCACGCAATGTCGGCGATCCAGACGACGAATTGGCCGCTTGAACTGCACAGATGCTTGCTCTTGCAGATCGTGCATCGGCGTTGGAGGCCATTGCAGCATGCGTGAATGTATCGATGGCGGCATGGATCTCGGCGTCGTTATCTCGGGCCTCTCTCGGCCATCCGCGCCGCGCGCCGGCGGCGGCATCCTGGCTGTTCAGCGGGCCGAAAAGCACTGTCATCACACAGCCGTCGCATGCGTGGTCGCGACCGGGGCAGGTGCTGCAATCGATGTCCATAATGTGATCTCCGTCTCAGTGGGGTGAAATCCTCGGGGATGCGCATGTCGTCGGGAGGCTTCCCCTCCTCCCGCCGGCGTCGCGCACCACTGACTCCTTCTGACGGGGAGACTAGGCACCCCCACCGACAAGTCCGGTCGACCGCGTCGAGCAGATGTCGCGCCTACAGGCGGCCCAGGGCGCGTCGCCACATCCGGAACACCCGTCTCACCAGCAACGAACCATCGATGTCGGTGGTTCGAACTATTGTTCGCGACGTGACGTCCTTTGGTGACCAGCTCTCGTTCTCTGACCTCGCGAGCTCCGACCTCGAGGGCTCCGATGTCGAGAACGCTCTCGACAACGAGTTCTCCGATCGGTCCCTGTTCGACACCACGCTCGTCGTGGTCGACCTCGAGACCACCGGCGGCAGTGCCACGAACGACCGCATCACCGAGATCGGCGCGGTGAAGATCCGCGGCGGTGAGGTACTCGGCGAGTTCGCGACCCTCGTCGATCCGGGACTACCGATTCCCCCGCAGATCGTGGCGCTGACCGGGATCACGGAGGCGATGGTCTACGACGCGCCGCGTATCGACGAGGTCTTGCCGTCATTCATCGAATTCGCGCGCGGATCGATTCTCGTCGCCCACAACGCCCGGTTCGACATGTCGTTCCTGCGGCAGAACGCCCTGCGCCTACACCTGCAGTGGCCGTTCAGCGCAACACTGTGCACGGTCACCATGGCCCGACGCATCCTCGGACGCGACGAGGCGCCGACGGTGCGCCTGTCCGCCCTGGCCGATCTGTTCGACGTCACCGTCCGCCCCACGCACCGCGCCCTCGACGACGCCCGCGCGACCGTCGAGGTCTTTCACCATCTCCTCGAGCGCGTCGGGAATCAGGGCGTGCAGAGCTATCGCGAACTCACCAGCTACCTGCCCCGCACCGATCCCCGACTGCGCGCCAAGCGGCATCTGGCCGACCGCATCCCCGCGCGCCCGGGCGTCTATCTGTTCCGCGGGCCGAGCGACGAGGTCCTCTACGTCGGCACGGCGTCGGATCTCCGTCGACGTGTGAGGTCCTATTTCTCGGGAGCCGATCCCCGACGCAGGATCGGCGAGATGGTGATGCTTGCCGAACGCGTCGATCACGTCGAGTGCGCGCACGCGCTCGAGGCAGGAGTTCGCGAGCTCCGATTGCTCGCCGCGCACGCCCCCGCGTACAACCGACGCTCGACACAACCCCACCGCGGCTGGTGGGTGACGCTGAGTAACGAGCGGTTCGCGCGGCTGCGCGTCGCCCGCACCCCGGGAGAAGTGGGCATCGGGCCGATCGGTAAACGCACCACGGCGACCGTGATCGCCGACCTCATCGCTCACGCCGCAGGGTTACGCACCTGCACAACCCGACTCGGCGCGACCGCCAGCCATCATTGGTGTCGACTCCCCGACGACGGCGGTCAAGTCGTCGGTGGATGTGCCGCCGCCTCGACACGCCCCCAGACGCTTCCCGACTACCTACCCGCGGTCACATCCGTCGTCGATCTGCTGCTCGGACGATCCGACACCATCCTCACGCGGCTCGCACACCGGCTCGACGTGGTCGCGGGAGCACAGATGTATGAGACCGCCGCGCGCCACCGGGACCGGATGGCCGCAACCATCGATCAACTCGCACGGAGTCAGCGCCTGAGTTCCCTCTGCGCGATCACCGAGCTGGTCGTCGCACGCTCGGACGGCGCGGGCGGCTGGGAGTTGGCGGTCATTCGGCACGGACGCCTCGCTGCGGCGGGCACCGCTCCTCGGGGACACGCACCGATGCCGGTCGTCGCGGCGCTGGTCTCGGCTGCCGAGACAGTGCTGCCGGACGACACCCCGCTTCGGGGCGCCTCGCCGGAGGAGGCAGGTCTGCTCTATCGCTGGGTGTCCGACCCCGCCACGCGCATCGTCGACGCCAGCGACGCGCTCGCCACGCCCATCGGATCGGCGCAGCGCTGGCTGGAGTGGTCACAGAGCGCCCACGACGCGCGGGACATCCGCACGTCGGGTCACCGGTCACGCCCGCGCGCCGATGGTGGCCGACTACGCTTGCCCGCATGATCACCGCCATCGTCCTGATCGACGCCGACGTCCACCAGATCCCCGAAACGGCACAGGCCGTTGCCGATATCCCGGGCGTCGAAGAGGTGTACTCATGTGCGGGCGATGTCGATCTGATCGCGAAGATCCGCGTGCGCGACCACGAGCAGATCGCCGAGGTCGTGACCGGCAAGATCAACCGGCTGCCGGGAGTACGACACAGCGCGACCCACATCGCGTTCCGCAGCTATTCGTCGAGCGCGGTCGAGGGCGGCTTCTCCATCGGCGAGGAGTGACCCACACCGAAGTGACCCACACCGGGCAGTCGGTACCTACTTGTCGGCGAGTTCTCCGCTGACCTGAGCCCACCGGTCGAGCAGCCGCGCGGCAGCGCCCGAATCGATCGACTCCGCGGCACGCTCGGTTGCCGCCGCGAATGCCGCGGTGAGCCCGGCGTTGTCGGTGGCTGACGTCTGCTCGTTGGCGACGAGTGCCCCCGCAGCATTGAGGAGCACCGCGTCGCGTACCGGACCCGTCGTTCCCGACAGCAGTTCCCGCGCGATGGCGGCGTTCACCGTCGCGTCTCCGCCCTGCAGCGCCGAGAGGTCGACGTAGTCGATCCCGAGGTCGCGCGGATCGATCGTCAGTTCGGTGACCGTGCCGTCGACGACCTGCCACACCGACGACGTGGTGGTCGTCGTGAGTTCGTCGAGGCCGTCGTCGCCACGCACCACGAGTACGGAACTGCCCCGCTCTGCGAATGCACGCGCGAGAACCGGAGCGAGATCGTCGAACGCACACCCGATCAATCCCGCACGCGGTTGTGCCGGGTTCGTCAGCGGGCCGAGCACGTTGAACACAGTCGGGATACCGATCTGCTGGCGTGCGGGAGCGGTGAAGCGGAACGCGGGGTGAAAGACCGGGGCGAAGCAGAACCCGATGCCGATCTGGTCGATGCACGCGGCAACCTCGGTGGCACCGAGCGAGATCGTCACGCCCAGGGCCTCCAACACGTCGGCTCCGCCGCTCTTCGACGACGCCGCGCGATTACCGTGCTTGACCACCGGCACGCCTGCAGCGGCGACGACGATCGACGTCATCGTCGAGATATTGACGGTGTGCGAGCGGTCGCCTCCCGTTCCGACGATGTCGATCGCCGCACGGTCGGTGTCGACGAGGGTGGCGTGGTCGAGCATCGCTTGCGACAGGCCTGCGAGTTCTGCCGGCGCAGCGCCCTTCATCTTCACGCCGACGCCGAACGCGGCGATCTGCGCCGACGTCGCGCTATCGGTCATGACCTCGTCCATGGCCCATCGTGCCTGGTCGACGGTCAGGTCGATGCCGTCGGTGACGGCCCCGAGGACCTGCGGCCAGGTGTAGCTCTGCTCGCTGCTCACCCCATGCACCTTAGTTGACCTGCGCACACGACCTGCTCGCGGTCACGCCCTGCGTCGTGCGATGCGCACGCAGCGAAGCCCGCGGTGCGATTCACCCCCGCCGCTGGACTATCTGCCACCCCACCGCGACACCCGCGTGCCTCGACGCCAAGCTCGCCATTCGCGAGCGCTCCTGCGAGAGGTGCAGCGCGTCGACGAGCTGGACGCGCGCAAGAACCACCGGTGCCAACCCGGCCGGAATCGCGAACCGGTCGGCGACAACGTCGACGGGTATCGCCTCGTACTCATCGAGCGCAGCCAGGCCCACTGCCGCCTCGACACTCTGGTCCGGCAGCGCCAGGACATGCCTCACCACGGCCTGAGCGTCGGGACGCAGCGTCGAAGTCTCGAGGATCGATGAGCTCGACGCTGCCTCGTCGTCGGACTCACCGACCACGACGACGTCGCGCTCGGTCACCGTGAGGACGTCGCGCGGCGTGGCTCGGCCTCCGATCATCGCGCGCCGCAACGTTTCCCAGCGTCGCGGCGCCATCGGCCGACCGTTGAGATCGAACTGTCGGCCGTCGCGCCGCGACTCCGGATCGTCGTGGTCGGAGGTACCCATGGAATCGAGCAAAGCACGGCGCCGACCCCTGGGTCCACCGGCACCCCTGACACGCCGAAAGACACCTCCGACCGGCGCCTACCAGCGGGAAGAGAAATAGTTCCCACGAATATCCGACCCGAGTGGTCAGGGCGTACTACGAACCGTCATACTTCAACCTGTGACTAGCGCTGTAGGTACCTCGGGAACAGCCATCACCTCGCGCGTGCACTCGCTCAACCGCCCCAACATGGTGAGTGTCGGCACGATCGTGTGGCTGTCCAGTGAGCTGATGTTCTTCGCTGGACTCTTTGCGATGTATTTCGTCGCACGCGCCAACGCCGGCCCAGCCGGTTGGCCGCCGGAGCCCACCGAACTGAATCTGAAACTGGCCATCCCGGTCACCACCGTCCTCATCTTGTCGTCGGTGACCTGTCAGATGGGCGTGTTCGCCGCCGAGCGCGGCGACGTCTTCGGGTTGCGCCGCTGGTACATCCTGACGTTCGTGATGGGCGCCTTCTTCGTCTGCGGCCAGGCCTACGAGTACTACCACCTGGTCGCCGAGGGCACGACCCTCTCGTCGAGCGCCTACGGCTCGGTCTTCTACATGGCGACCGGCTTCCACGGCTTGCACGTGATCGGCGGTCTCGTCGCCTTCATCTTCCTGTTGGTCCGCACCAAGCTCGCCAAGTTCACTCCGAACCAGGCGACTGCTGCGATCGTCGTGTCCTACTACTGGCACTTCGTCGACATCGTGTGGATCGCCCTGTTCGTCACCATCTACTTCATCCGATGAGCACTTCATCCGATGACACCGATCGCAACGAATAACTGACATGAGGCGAGAACGGTTCCATCCCGAACCACGTTCTCGCCAACAGCTGAGAAGTCCGTCCGCTAGTAGAGAGACCACGATGAGTTCATCTCCACCGGGACCGTCGGATAGCCCTTCCGACGTCGGTCAGGTCGACACAGTTACCTCGAGCAAGGCGCCGAACGCCGCGAAGAAGGCTCGTTCGCGTCGCAAGTTGCGCCGCCGCGCCAGTGGCGCGCTGCTGCTGCTCGCCGGCCTCATGATGGCAGGCGTTCTCGCGTCGTTGCTGTCGCCCAAGCCCCAGGTCGCCGTCGCAGATACCAACGACGCCGCTCTGATCCAGGACGGCAAGAAGCTCTACGAGAGCTCGTGCATCACCTGCCACGGCGCCAATCTGCAGGGTGTGGCCGACCGCGGCCCCTCGCTGATCGGCGTAGGCGATGCGGCCGTCTACTTCCAGGTTTCCACCGGCCGTATGCCCGCCGCACGTGGCGAGGCTCAGGCCCAGCGCAAGCCACCGAAGTTCGACACCGCGCAGATCGACCAGCTCGGCGCCTACATCCAGTCGCAGGGTGGCGGTCCGCGTCCGCTGTTCGAGAAGAATCCGGATGGCACCCGCAAGACCGAGAAGGTCATGCAGCGTCAAGCCGACGGTTCGATGAAGGAAGTCGTCCTGCCGGTCCTCGCACAGGACTCGCTGCGCGGCGACAACCTCGGCCGCGGTAGCGAACTGTTCCGTCTGAACTGCGCGTCGTGCCACAACTTCACCGGACGCGGCGGTGCGCTGTCGTCGGGTAAGTACGCGCCGACGCTCGACCACGTCAAGGAACAGCAGATCTACACGGCGATGCTCACCGGACCGCAGAACATGCCGAAGTTCTCCAATCGCCAGCTCTCGCTGGACGAGAAGAAGGACATCATCGGCTTCATCAAGTACGTCACCGAATCCAAGCCCCAGGGCGGACTGAGCCTCGGCGGCTTCGGCCCGGTCAGTGAGGGCATGGTGATGTGGTTTGTCGGAGTTGTGGCGGTCGTCGCCGCCGCGATGTGGATGGGATCACGAACATGAGCACCACGGACAAGGACACTCCGTCCGCTGATGAGCTTGACCAGATGACCAACGATGAACTGGTCAAGCTCGGTACCAACCTCGACGGCGTCGAGATCATCCATCGCGGTGAGCGCTTTCCTGAGCCGGGCACGAAGGCCGAGAAGCGCGCAGAACGCCAGATCGCCGTCTGGCTGATCATCGCAGGCATCTCCGCGCTGGCCTGCTTCGTGATCTTCCTGTGGAACCACTGGGAGTTCGCGCTGCCGGGGACCTCCGACTACTGGCGCTACACCCTCAACACACCGTTGCTCGGTGTGACGTTCGGTCTGTCGATCCTGTCGATCGGCGTTGCGCTCGTCCTCATCACGAAGAAGTTCATCCCGTCCGAGATCGCGGTCCAGGACCGTCACGACGGTCCGGGATCGACCGAGGTCGACAAGAAGACCATCGTCGCCGAACTCGTCGACTCGGGCTCGAAGTCGACGCTCGGCCGTCGCAAGATGCTGATCGGCTCCGGCCTCTTCGCATTCGGTGCGCTCGCGCTGACCGGCGTCGTCGCAGGCCTGGGTGGATTCATCAAGAACCCGTGGGCCAAGCGCGAGGACGCTCCCCTGTGGCATACCGGTTGGTCGCCGATCTACAACCCCAAATCGCAGCCCAACGAGACCGTCTTCCTTCGTCGCGATACCGGCAACCCGCACCAGGTGGCCCTGGTCCGGCCCGAGGACCTCGACGCAGGCGGCATGGAGACCGTGTTCCCGTGGCGCGTCTCCGATGGATATGGCGAGACCGAGGAGTCGCGCGAGAAGCTGCTCTGGGGACTGCGCTACGTCTCCAACCCCGTGATGCTCATCCGCTTGCGTCCCGAGGACGCAGCCCGGGCGATCAAGCGCAAGGGCCAGGAGAGCTTCAACTACGGCGACTACTTCGCCTACACGAAGGTCTGCAGCCACCTCGGTTGCCCGACCTCGCTGTACGAGCAGCGGACCAACCGCATCCTCTGCCCGTGCCATCAGTCGCAGTTCAACGCACTCGAGTACGCCAAGCCGGTGTTCGGTCCGGCCGCGCGTGCACTGGCGCAACTGCCGCTGACGGTCAATGATCAGGGGTACATGGTTGCCGCAGGCGACTTCATCGAACCCGTCGGACCCGCATTCTGGGAGCGCAAGTCATGAGCAATCGTCTCGCGAAGCAGGCCGAAGAGGTCGATTCCCGGTACCACCTCGCCGCGGGTATGCGGCGCCAGATCAACAAGGTGTTCCCGACCCACTGGTCGTTCATGCTCGGTGAGGTCGCGCTCTACAGCTTCGTCATCCTGCTGATCTCCGGTGTGTACCTGACCTTCTTCTTCGATCCGTCGATGTCCGAGGTCACCTACCACGGCGCATATCAGCCGCTCAACGGCGTCATGATGACCCGCGCGTACGAGACCACCCTGAACATCTCCTTCGAGGTGCGCGGCGGTCTGTTCGTACGCCAGATCCACCACTGGGCAGCGCTGCTGTTCGCGGCATCGATCATCATCCACATGGCCCGCATCTTCTTCACCGGCGCGTTCCGTCGCCCGCGTGAGGCCAACTGGATCATCGGCTGCCTGCTGCTGGTCCTGGCGATGTTCGAGGGCTTCTTCGGCTACTCACTGCCCGACGACCTGCTTTCGGGCACGGGCGTTCGCGCCGCGATGAGCGGCATCGTGCTGGGAATCCCGCTGGTCGGTACCTGGATTCACTGGGCACTGTTCGGTGGACAGTTCCCCGGCGACATCATCATTCCGCGCCTCTACGTGCTGCACATCCTGCTGTTCCCGGGCATCATCCTCGCTCTGATCGGTGCCCACCTGGCGCTGGTGTGGTACCAGAAGCACACCCAGTTCCCCGGCCCGGGACGCACTGAGAAGAACGTTGTCGGCGTCCGTATCCTGCCGGTGTTCGCCGCCAAGGGTGGAGCGATGTTCGCGTTCACCGCGGGCATTCTCGCGATCATGGCGGGCATCTTCCAGATCAACCCGGTGTGGGTGATCGGACCGTACAACCCCGCACACGTGTCGGCCGGTTCTCAGCCCGACATCTACATGATGTGGACCGACGGTCTAGCCCGTCTGATGCCTGCGTGGGAGCTGTACCTGGGTCACTACACGATTCCCGCGATCTTCTGGGTCGTCGTGATCATCACGCTCATGTTCGTCGTGATGTTCGCCTACCCCTGGATCGAGAAGAAGTTCACCGGCGACGACGCTCACCACAACCTGCTGCAGCGTCCGCGCGACACCCCGGTGCGCACGGCTATCGGCGCGATGGCGTTCTCGTTCTACATCATCCTGACGTTGAGCTGTATGAACGACATCATCGCCCTGAAGTTCCACATCTCGCTGAACGCGACGACGTGGATGGGTCGTATCGGTCTCATCATCGTGCCGCCGATCGCCTACTTCATCGCGTACCGGTGGGCCATCGGCCTGCAGCGCAGCGACCGCGCGGTGCTCGAGCACGGCATCGAGACCGGCATCATCAAGCGTCTGCCTCAGGGCGAGTACATCGAGATCCACCAGCCGCTCGGCCCGGTCGACGATCACGGTCACGCGATCCCGTTGCCGTACGAGGGCGCTGCGGTTCCGAAACGAATGAACAAACTCGGGCAGTCCGGCGCTCCGGGCACCGGTTCGGTGCTTGTCGCCGACCCGCCCGAGCAGCAGAAGCGCAACGTCGAGTTCGAGCACGAGCAGGAACGCGAAGAGATCGACGCCCTGCGCGAATTGCAGGCCAAGGGCGGCAACCCGCTCGACTGACCAGCTCTCGAAAACAGCAGTCTCCACACGGCTGCCGTCGCACTCCCGACGGCAGCCGTGTGTTGTTGTGGGACAAGCACTCCCCTCCCCCGCCGACCGCTACGGTTGAACGATGACACGAGTGCGACACATCGGACATCGCGACAAAGACCAACTACATCAGCTGACGAAGGAGCTCGGCACACTCGACGCCAACCTCTTCCAGGCGATCGCTCGTTCACCGAGCCCGCTGCTCGATAAGACGATGCCCAAACTCACCGCGGCAGCCGACTATTCGAAGCTGTGGATGGGCATCGGAGCCGGACTCATACTCAGCGGGCGCCCTCGCTGGCAGCGAGCAGCGGTCCGCGGGCTCGCGTCGCTCGCAGTGTCCAGTCTCGTCACCAACCAGGGCGCAAAACGGATCCGGCAACGCAAGCGACCCTCACCGTCGGTCGTGCCACTGGTGCGGCGGGCGGCGCACCAGCCGACGTCGAACTCTCTGCCGTCAGGCCATTCAGCAAGTGCCGCAGCCTTTTCCGTCGGTGTGGCGCTCGAGTCCCCGCCACTGGGCCTGGTCATGTCTGCACTCGCAGGCCTTGTCGGACTGTCCCGCGTCGCCACCGGAGCGCACTATCCGGGCGACGTGTTCATCGGGTTCGGGATCGGCGCAGCGGTAGCCACGCTCGGTGGCAAGATCGCGCCGCCGATCATCCCGCACAACATCGCGACACCCACCCCCACCACCGAGGCTGCGGCGCTACCCGTCGACGGTTCGGGACTGGTGGTCCTCGGTAACCCGGCGTCGGGTGACGGCAACAGCGAGAAGGTGCTTGCGGCCGTCCGGGCGGAGCTGCCGGGCGCCGAGATCATCGAACTCGGGCCAGATGACGACTACGCGTCGGTCGCGCGTGACGCAGCTCGACGAGCCAGCGCGCTCGGGGTGTGCGGCGGCGACGGCACGGTGGCCACCGTCGCGGCAGCGGCGCACGCGGCCGACCTCCCGCTCGCCGTCTTCCCCGGTGGCACGTTCAACCACTTCGCACGCGACATCGGGTGCGACACCGTCGATTCAGCGCTCGCCAAGGTAAGTGCGGGCGTCACGACCGCCGTCGACGCGGCAACACTCAACGACGAACGGCTCATCCTCAACACGGGGAGCATCGGTGCCTACCCCCATTACGTACGCGCCAGGACCAAGTGGGAGCACCGCGTGGGCAAGGGTGCTGCCAGTGCACTGGCGATGCTCCAGGTCGCCCGTCACTCCACACCGGTCGAGATCACCATCGACGGTAAGACCGTCAAGACATCACTGTTCCTCGTCGGAACGTCGATGTACGGCTCGGCAGGGTTTGCACCGGCACGACGCGAAAGACTCGACGACGGGCTCCTCGACGTCCGCTTCCTCGAGGCAGGCAAGCGGCTGGCGACCCTACGGGTACTGGCGAGCCTCGTGACCGGGCTGCTGCAGCGATCGAAGCTCTACCACGAGATGCAGGTGCCCGAGTTTGCCTTCACCACCGACGAACCCACCACCATCGCCCACGACGGCGAGGTCGGCGAGTCGTACACCTCCGCGCGTTTTCGCGCCGAGTACAGAACTCTGAAGGTCTACGGCCACAGCATCGTCGACGAGGACTGAGCCTTACGCGGCGGGCCGCACCACCCACGAGACCGCCGGATCACCAGACCGCCGCATCACCAGACGTCCCCGGCTCTCCACTCGCAGGAGAGCCGGGCGGCGGTTGAGTCAATCTCGACGTCGCGAATCAGAACCGCCCCTTCGTTGCACCGAGCGCGTGGTCGAGGTCGGTGTTGTCGAAGTCACCGTCGAACGCGGCGTCGAGTAGGCGCATCAGTTGGGGCATCCGCCCCGGCTCGAGGTATGCGGTATGACAAAGCCGCACCCGAGGGTCGGATGCGGCTGTCACGGAATGCGAAATGGGTTGGTGTATCAGTGCTTTTCGGGTCCGACGATGTACTCGAAGACGAGACCTGCCGCTGTGCCGATGATGCAGGCCGCGGCGAAGATCGCCAGCCAGATGTTGCCCGTCGCGAAAGCGATGGCGAACAGTGCAGCGCTCGCCGCGATCAGGATCGGCCACCAGGAGCCCGGGCTGAAGAAGCCCAGCTCGCCCGCGCCGTCCTCGATCTCGGCGTCTTCGTAATCCTCGGGACGGATCTCGACGCGTCGTGAGACGAACCGGAAGTAGGTACCGGCGATCAGGGTCAGACCGGCGCTGAAGAACATGCCGACGACTCCGACCCATTCAACGCCGTTGTCGGTGAGCGCGGTCAGCACTGTGTAGATGACACCGGCGCCTGCGAAGAAGAGCGTGAGCAGCTCGAAGAGTCTCGCTTCGATTTTCACTGGAGTGCTCCGATCGTGCAGTTCGCAAGCTTCGTGTTGCCGGCGTCACCGGAGGCTCCGACGGACCCGTCTGTGGCCCGACGCGTATCGAACGGAACGGTCACAACCGACTCGGGCTGCTGGCAGATGTGCTGCAGCGCCTGCGCGTTCGTCTTGCCGGGATTCTCCTGCCGGTACTTGATGTACGCGTCGAAGTCCTGTGGCGACACTGCACGAACCTCGAAGTTCATCATCGAGTGGTACGTGCCGCACATTTCCGCGCAGCGACCGACAAATGCACCTTCACGGTCGATCGAAGAGATCTGGAAGCGGTTGTCGGTGTGGTTCTGCTTCGGGAACGGCATGACGTCGCGCTTGAACAGGAACTCCGGAACCCAGAACGAGTGGATGACGTCGGCAGACGCCAGATCGAACTCGATCCGCTTGCTCGTCGGCAGCACCAGAACGGGAATCGTCGCCGACGATCCGACAGTCTCGATCTGGTTGAACTTCAGGTAGTCCCGCACGTCGTTGCTACGGCCACCGTCGGGGCCGGGGAGCTCGATGGTCTCGCCGTCGTGGATCTGACGGGTGTTCGCGGTCTCGAGATCGAACGGGTTACCGTCGCGGACGAAACCGTTGTACTTACTACCGTCGTCGAATGTGACGTCGCGGTAGCCGAACTTCCAGTTCCACTGGAACGCGGTGACGTCGACGACGACCTTCGAATCGTCGGTCTTCTTCTCGACGTTGGTCTGCACGATGACCGTGAAGTAGAAGAGCACCGCGATGATCACGAACGGGATGGCCGTATATGCCAGCTCGAGCGGCACGTTGTAGGCGGTCTGACGAGGGAACTCGTCCTTGCCCTTACCCGGCTTGTAGCGGTGGAAGGTGATCGTCCAGAAGATCAGAGCCCAGACGATGATGCCCATCACGAGTGCCGCGATGACCGACCAGCTCCACAGGTTGCCCATGTCAGTGGCCTCGGGGGTCACACCGTGCGGCCAGCCGAACCGCATCGCGGTTCGTCCGTCGCAACCCGACATCAACAGTGCGCCGACGCCAAGCGCCGCGACAGCTCCGACCCGCTTGAGGCCGACCCGGTTGGCCATCCGCGACGCCGACGTGGCACGCCGTACGCGGGGCCGTTCACCGTGTGCCAATTTCACGCCTTCCTGCCAGCTCGGAACCGTCGATCAGACGTCCGAGTCGCATCCCACCTGACCTGCAATGACACGCTTGGCGACATCGAACCCGCAGGCAACTGTCACCGTGCAGCGGGCACCGAAGCGCAGCCTTCGCGCCATGTACTACGCAGCGTAGACCAACTCGCGGGAACTTTTTCGGTTGGGGTGACTTCGCGCGTCGAAATCGTTTTCCGGCCCAGGTAATCCCCTCTCGACCGCGTGTTTCGACGACCCGCGAGCCCTATCCGGAAGGGTGTGTCGACCCCGCATACGGCATACTCGTCACCGCGGCGGTGACGTCATCGCCGCCCCTATTTTCCACGTCGAAAGAGGCTTTACTGGTGTGTGGCTTGCTCGGTCTGCTGACCTCCGATGAGACGGCGGCTGGTGCCGTCGACCTCGTCGCCAACGCCTCGCACTGCATGCGCCACCGCGGCCCGGACGAGCCCGGCACGTGGAACGACGCCGACATCGTGCTCGGCTTCAATCGCCTGTCGATCATCGACATCGATCATTCGCATCAGCCGCTGCGGTGGGGACCGCCGGAGAACCCCGACCGTTACGCGCTCGTCTTCAACGGCGAGATCTACAACTACCTCGAGATCCGCGCGCAGCTCGCCGCGGACGAAGGCGCGACCTTCCGCACCGAGGGCGACGGCGAGGCGATCGTCGCGGCCTTCCATCACTGGGGACCCGACGCCGTCCGACGTCTTCGTGGCATGTTCGCCTTCGCGATCTGGGACACCGAGACACGCTCGCTGTTCCTCGCCCGCGATCCGTTCGGTATCAAGCCGATGTTCATCGCGACCGGCCCCGGCGGGACCGCGTTCGGCAGCGAGAAGAAGAGCCTCCTGGAGCTGATCGGGCGCCTCGGCCTGCCCGACACGCTCGACGAGCGCGCACTCGAGCACTACGTCGTGCTGCAGTACGTTCCAGAGCCCGAGTCACTGCACTCGTCGATCCGTCGGCTCGAGTCGGGTTCGTACGCGACGGTCCGTCCGAGCGGCGCGCCGTCGGTCACCCGGTATTTCAGCCCGCAGTTCTCGGTCCGCCCCTTCACCGACGCCACACGTCAGAAGCGCTACGACGAGATCGCCGACGTCCTCTCCGACTCCGTCGCCAAGCACATGCGCGCCGACGTCACCGTCGGATCGTTCCTGTCCGGCGGTATCGATTCGACGGCCATCGCTGCGCTCGCGATCCAGCACAACCCCGATCTGATCACCTTCACCGCGGCGTTCGAGCGCGAAGGCTATTCGGAGGCCGACGTCGCAGCCGAGTCTGCGGCCGCCATCGGGGCCCGGCACATAGTGCGGACCGTGACCCCCGAGGAGTACATCGCCGCGATCCCGGAGATCATCTGGTACCTCGACGATCCGGTCGCCGACCCCGCACTCGTCCCGCTGTACTTCGTGGCCCAGACCGCTCGAGAGCACGTCAAGGTGGTGCTCTCGGGCGAGGGCGCCGACGAACTCTTCGGCGGGTACACCATCTACAAGGAGCCCCTCTCCCTGAAGGGCTTCGACCGCCTGCCCTCGACGCTTCGACGCCTCGCGGGCAAGGTCTCCGACCGCATCCCCGAGGGCACCCGCGGCAAGAGTCTGTTGCATCGCGGATCGCTGACACTCGAAGAGCGCTACTACGGGAACGCACGGAGCTTCGACGACGCCCGGCTCCGCGCCGTGCTGCGCGACTACCGTCCCGAGTGGACCCACACCGACGTGACCGAACCCGTCTACGCGCGCAGCGAGGGCTGGGACCCTGTCGCGCGGATGCAGCACATCGATCTCTACACATGGCTGCGCGGCGACATCCTGGTCAAGGCCGACAAGATGACGATGGCCAACTCACTGGAACTGCGCGTGCCGTTCCTGGACAACGAGGTCTTAAAGGTCGCCGAGGCGCTGCCGTTCGACGAGAAGATCAGTCACGGGACCACCAAGTACGCTCTCCGCAAGGCGCTCGAACAGATCGTCCCGGCGCACGTCCTGCATCGAAAGAAGCTCGGTTTCCCTGTCCCCATCCGCCACTGGCTTGCAGGCCCGGAGATGTACGACTGGGCGCGCGAGACGATCGAGAAGTCGCAGACCGACTATCTGCTGAACAAGCAGCCGATCCTCGACATGCTCGACGAGCACCGCGCAGGCACCGTCGACAACAGCCGGCGCCTCTGGACGCTCTTGATGTTCATGATCTGGCACGCGATCTTCGTCGAGAAGACGCTCATCCCCAACATCACCGACCACAGCTACCCCGTGCGGCTGTAGTGATCTCGACAAGCTCGATCAGCGGAGGTGGCTCGCCCCGCTGGTTGAGCCGGCCGCGAGCGCAGCGAGCAGCCGTAGTCGAAACCACCCCACCCGCCGCGCGGAAGCCCCGCTCAGATCGCGGCGGCGATCTCCTTCGCGGCGTCGGCGCCATAGGCGCCCTCGATCCGAGTGAGCGCGGCGTCGCGGTCCCACGACCAATCCTGCGTCGACACCGTTTCGAGGACCAGTACGGCGACCATCGAACCGACCTGTGCGGCGCGCTCGAAGCCGAGGCCCGCCGACAGCGACGAGAGGAATCCCGCGCGGAAGCCGTCGCCGACGCCGGTCGGGTCGACCTTCTCCGTCTCCGGAACAACGGCCACATGCGTGCGCGTGCCGTCGCGGTCGACAATTTCGACACCGCCGGAACCGAGGGTCGTGACGCGCACGCCGATCAACTCGGCGACCTGCGCCTCCGACAGCCCGGTCTTCTGACGCAGCAGACCCCACTCGTACTCGTTGGTGAACAGGTAGGCGGCGCCGTCGATGAGCTCCCGTGCCTGCTCACCGTCGAGTCGCGCGAGCTGCTGCGACGGGTCGGCGGCGAATGGGATGCCGAGACGTCGACATTCCCTGGTGTGCCGCAGCATCGCTGCCGGATCGTCGGCACCGATCAATACGATCTCGGGTGCACCGACGCGTTCGACGACCCCGCCGAGATCGATCTCGCGCGCCTCACTCATCGCTCCCGCATAGAACGTCGCGAGCTGCGCCATCGTCTCGTCCGTGGTGCACATGAAGCGAGCCGTGTGGTGCGTCTCGGAGATGCGTACTCCGCGGCAGTCGACGCCGTGCGCCTCGAGCCACTGGCGATAGTCGTGAAAGTCCGATCCCACAGAACCGACGAGCACCGGCGACTGCCCCAGCTCGCCCATCGCATACGTGATGTTGCCTGCGACACCGCCGCGTCGGACCACGAGATCCTCGACAAGGAAGCTGAGCGAAATGTGCTCGAGATGATCGGCGAGAATCTGCTCCGAGAACTTCCCCGGGAACTTCATCAGATGATCTGTCGCGATGGAACCACATACAACGATTGCCACGTACTCTCCAAGCCTCTCAGCGTTTGTGATGGCCCGCCGCGCGAGCCGGCGTTTGAGATGGCCCGCCGCGCGAGCCGGCGTTCGAGATGGCCCGCCGCGCGAGCCGACCATGAACCGCATCACACGCTACCGAAAGCCCCGGAAAAGACTGACCGCACCCCGGCGTCGCCGAGGTGCGGTCAGAAATACAGGCGTACTACAGCCGTCAGTTGAACGAGTCGCCGCAGGCGCAGCTACCCGTCGCGTTGGGGTTGTCGATGGTGAAACCCTGCTTCTCGATGGTGTCGACGAAGTCGATCGTGGCGCCCTGCACGTACGGCGAGCTCATCCGGTCGACAGCCAGCTTGACGCCACCGAAGTCTGCGGTGAGGTCGCCGTCGAGCGAGCGGTCGTCGAAGAAGAGCTGGTAGCGCAGGCCTGCGCAGCCTCCGGGCTGCACTGCGATACGCAGCGCCAGGTCGTCACGACCCTCTTGATCGAGCAGCGCCTTGGCCTTGGCGGCTGCAGCGTCGGTCAGGATGACGCCGGTGGTGGTCGCGGTTCCGGATTCGTTCTGAACGGTCATCGATGCTCCTCGTACTGTGATGGTGCCGTTAATGCTCGGCCCCGGTCGTGCTGCCATGTGTCACACAGCTCTGATGTACGCCGCGCTGTGGCAGCGACTCGAACGCGTCGGCTGACGATGCAGGCCTTTTGTTCGTCTGTTGTCAACGGTACCCCCTATGTGCATATTCCCGGAGTGTGCACACACCTGTGGGTCGTCGACCGCAGGCTTTCTCACCCACTCGGGAGCCACGACGCCGCGGCGCGCGCCGCAAGAGCGGTGAGTTGATTTCGTGCGTCGCTCATCGCGAGTTCGACCGATCCCGCCTGGTCGACGATCGAGTGGGCGCCGGCAATCCCGGCCTCGGCGATCTCGTCCGGAGTCAACGCCACCTGACCCGCGAACACGACCGTCGGCGCACCCACCTCGGTTGCCGCGGCATTCAGCGCCGACACGACCTTCCCGCGCAGCGTCTGGGAATCGAACTTTCCCTCACCGGTCAGCACCAGATCCGTACGAGCGATCGCAGTGGCCTGATCGGTCGCCTCTCCCACAACCGTCGCACCGGACACGCGACGCGCACCCAGTGCGAGCAATGCCGCCCCGAGCCCACCAGCGGCCCCGGCTCCCGGCTCACCACTGACGTCACGACCAGCGATCGATGCCAGCACCCGCGACCACTGCGCGAGTCGGTCTTCGAGACGCCCGACGGTCTCGGGGTCCGCACCCTTCTGAGGGCCGAACACAGACGCGGCTCCCAGCGGTCCCAGCAGGGGATTCTCGACGTCGGACGCAGCGATCAGCGCGACGTCGGCGAAACGCTCCGCTGCCCGCGCCGACCCACCCAGGGCGTCGATCAACCCATGGCCGCCGTCGGTCGTGGCACTCCCACCCAGACCAACGACCACTTCGCGGACCCCGGCCTGTAATGCAGCGTCGACGAGCAGCCCGACACCGTAGGTGTCTGCCGACTGCGCGGTGCGCGGCGTCGGCCCACCACCGAGTTGATGCAGGCCGCACGCCTGCGCGCACTCGATGTAGGCGACGAGCCGCTCGGGCTCCCTGTCGTCGAGCAACCACTGTGCCGTGATCGCGGCGCCGAGTGGCCCGACGACCCGTTCGGTCACCGTGCGTCCGAAGCGTGCTGCGAGGACGTCGACGAATCCCGGTCCGCCGTCGGACTGCGGCGCGAGTGTGATCTCGTCGTCGGGCCTGCCCGCCGACCATCCTTCGCCGATGGCGTTCGCGGCCTCGACCGCCGTGAGCGTGTCGCCGAACGAATCCGGCGCTATCAGGACTCGCATCCGCCCCACCTCTGCTCGCTCGACACCCGGGCGTCGACGCAGGTGCTCGCGGTCGTCTCCCACACTCGTCTCCTCGGGCCCATGCCCGGGAAGTATAGGGAGGTCGACGAACCGCGGCAGCGCTAGATCGCCTACCCTCGAAG
The DNA here is from genome assembly GCF_001665475.1 of Gordonia sp. 852002-51296_SCH5728562-b. NCBI lineage: Bacteria > Bacillati > Actinomycetota > Actinomycetes > Mycobacteriales > Gordoniaceae > Gordonia > Gordonia sp. 852002-51296_SCH5728562-b. The sequence goes on from NZ_LZMI01000059.1 coordinate 22,443, forward strand.
ACGTGAGACTGCCATGGAACAAGGACGACGACACCGCCGACGAGGGCCCCCTGTCGCTCAAAAAAGCGCCGACGACGACCGTCGACGACACGGAGACCGAGTCCGAGACCAAGGGCAGCGCATACACAGCGGGTAAGGGACGCCCGACACCGTCGCGTCGCGAGGCAGAAGGCCGACGACGTGGCCCGGTCGCGCCTCCGCCGACGACCCGCGCCGAGGCACGTGCGCGCAAGAAGCAGCTCAAGAGCTCGATGTCGCGTGAGGATCGTCGCAAACTCAACGACGATCGCCGCAACCAGCGAGCCAAGCAGCGCGAAAAGATGATGGCAGGCGACGAGCGCTACCTGATGCCCCGTGACAAGGGGCCGGTGCGGCGCTACACCCGCGACCTCGTCGACTCGCGACGCAACTTCGCAGGACTGTTCATGCCGTTCGCGGTGGTGCTGATCGTGGTGATGTTCCTGCCGTCGATCGCCGCGTACGCGAACTTCGTATTGCTGGCATTCGTGGTGCTGATGGCCGTCGACGCCGTCATCCTGGGCAGGCTGGTCAACAAGCGCGTCCGTGAGCGCTTCCCCGACACCGACGACACCGGCTTCCGCCTCGGCTGGTACGCCTTCACCCGCGCCATGCAGCTCCGCCGGATGCGCGCACCCAAGCCGCAGGTGTCTGCGGGCGACGAGGTCTGAACCGGCAATGACCACGAGGGGCACCCGCACACTGGTGCTCGGGGGCGTGCGGTCGGGCAAATCGGGGGTCGGCGAGGCACTGCTCGCCGAGCACTCTGAGGTCCGCTACATCGCGACCGGGCCGACACTGACCTCCGATGCGGAGTGGGTCGCGCGAGTCGAGGAACATCGACGACGCCGCGACGAGCGGTACACGACAGTCGAGACCACCGATCTCACCGCCGAGCTGTCGACAACGCCCGATGTCGCCACACTGGTCGACGACCTCGGCAACTGGCTCGCCGCCGACATCGACGCCACCAACGGCTGGGAATCTCCGATCGACCGCTCCGACCGCACGGCGCAACTGTGTGCGGCGATCAGCGACGTCACCTCGGATCTGGTGATCATCAGCCCCGAGGTCGGGCTCGCTCCGGTCCCACCGACCCCCGCCGGCCGCGCATTCCAGGACGAACTGGGCGCAGTGAACTCGGCCGTGGCAGCCGTCTGCGATCGCGTCCTGCTCGTCGTAGCCGGCCGCGTCGTCGAACTCCCAGCTGAATTCCCAGCTGGACTCCCCTCCCCCGTTGCTCAGAAGGCACAGCAGGAAGCGGCACCAGCGGCGGCAACACAGAAACCGGCAGCGACACCGGACGTCGCACCGGCAGCAGCAGTGCTCGCACCGGCAGCCGCAGATACGCCACCGACGGCCCCCGAAACCACACCGGCGGCATCCGGCAACGTTCCGGAGACCAGCGACATCGTCGCGACCGACGCCGAGGTCTTCGACCACATCGACCGTCCCGACGAGTCCGTCGCGCAGGCGGCACGCGAGCGTCAGCTCACGTTGACCAAGCCCGCAGGTTCGCTCGGCAGGCTCGAAGACCTCAGCGTGTGGATCGCCGCATGCCAGGGCGTGTGTCCGCCCCGCTCGATCGAGCAGGCGAACGTGGTGGTGTTCGCGGGCGATCACGGTGTGGCGCAGGCGGGCGTCTCCGCCTACCCACCCGAGGTGACCGCCCAGATGGTCGCCAACATCGCCTCAGGTGGGGCCGCGGTCAACGTCCTCGCCCGCCAAAGTGGCGCGACGGTGCAGGTCGTCGACATGTCGGTCGACGCCGACACCGCACCCGGGGTCTCGCGCTACAAGGTACGACGCAGCAGCGGCGACCTCCGAGCCACCGATGCGCTGACCATCGCGGAGGCTCGCAAGGCCATCGCGGCGGGACGCGCAATCGTCGACGACTTGGTCGACTCTGGCGCCGACCTTCTCATCGCGGGTGAGATGGGCATCGGAAACACCACTCCCGCAGCGGTTCTCGTCGGTACCCTGACCCGTCACGAGCCCGTCGAAGTCGTCGGCCGTGGCACCGGCATCGACGACTCCGGCTGGATGCGAAAGACCGCAGCCATCCGTGACGGCATGCGACGCGGCCGACGCTACATCCACGATCCCCTCGCACTCGTCGCGGCCGTCGGCGGCGCCGACATCGCCGCGATGGCCGGGTTCCTGGCCCAGGCCGCCGTGCGTCGCACACCGGTGATCCTCGACGGTGTGGTGGTCACGGCGGCGGCACTCGTCGCGGCCGAACTGGCGCCCGGCGCCGTGAGCTGGTGGGTTGCCGGTCACCGGTCGGTCGAACCCGCGCACACCTTCGCGCTCGAACACCTCGACCTCGAGCCCATCCTCGACCTGCGGATGCGCCTCGGCGAAGGCAGCGGCGCACTGATGGCGCTGCCCGTCGTCTCCTCGTCTGTGGAGATCCTGCGGGGCATGTCGACGTTCGACGAGGCGGGAATCAGCGATTCCGACTCGTCAGCGGCCCTGACCACCAGCGACGCGGGGGTCTGACCCGGGCGTGGGCGGCAGGATATCGCCGGCCGACGCACTCGCGGGCGCGTTCTCATGGCTGACTGTCGTGCCGATCCCATTGCGCAACAACACTTTTAATCGACGATTCGGTGGCGCCTCGATCGCCGCGGTCCCGGTTGTCGGCCTCGCCCTCGGCGCTCTTGTCGCTGTCGTGGCGTGGGCACTGAGCCTGACCGACCTCTCCACCGCCTTGATCGGCATTCTGCTCGTCGTCGTCCTCGGTGTCGGGACACGGGGCATGCATCTCGACGGCTTGGCCGACACTGCGGATGGCCTCGGATGCTACGGCCCGCCCGACCGGGTCGCCGAGGTGATGCACAGCGGCTCAGCGGGGCCGTTCGGGGTTGCGACGATCGCGGCAGTGATGATCATCGACACCGCGGGATTCGCTGCGCTAGGCGGTGATTCACGATGGCTTGCGATCGCCGCAGCGGTGTTCGTCGGACGCGTGGCCGTCGTGATCGCCTGTCGACGGTCACTTCCGCCGGCACATTCCACCGGGTTCGGCGCACTCGTCGCGGGCACCCAACGGGCATCGGTCGTCGTGTGGTCGGTGTCGGCGATCGTCGCGATGGTGTTCGCGGGCGGTTGGCAGTCGCTGTCACCCAACGGATTCGACGTCGGATCGGCGTTGCGTGCGGCCATCACCGCCGTGATCGTACTGGGCTTCGCATGGTTGTTCACCCGGCACTGCGCGCGCCGCATGGGCGGGATCAACGGCGACGTCCTCGGCGCGGTGATCGAGCTGTCGACAGCCATAGCCCTTGTGGGACTACTGATCTGACGTCGGAGTCCGCCCCGCTACCGACCCGGCGGATTCTGACCCGGATACACCGCGGGCCCCCGAAACCTGAGTGTCGGGGGCCCATCGGATGTCTGCATCACACCGGATCTGGATCAGGCCGGGTACAGGGTCGTCATCCATCCGTGGGTGTCGGCGAACGTACCGCGCTGGATGCCGGTGAGTGTGTCGCGAAGCGCCTGCGTGACCTCACCGGTGGTGCCGTTGCCGATCGTGTAGTCGTCGGTCTCGCTCTTCACGTGGCCGACCGGCGTGATGACCGCAGCGGTACCGCACGCGAAGACCTCGGTGATGTCGCCCGACGTGACGCCCTTGCGGAGTTCCTCGGTGGAGATGCGTCGTTCCTCGACGGAGAACCCGGCGTCGATCGCAAGGGTGAGCAGCGATTCACGCGTGATACCCGGCAGCAACGAACCGGACAGTTCCGGGGTGACCAACCGCGCGTCGGCTCCCGAACCGAACACGAAGAACAGGTTCATGCCGCCCATCTCCTCGATGAAGCGACGCTCCACCGCGTCGAGCCAGACCACCTGGTCGCAGCCCTGCGCGGTGGCCTGCGCCTGCGCCAGGAAGGCCGCGGCGTAGTTGCCGCCGCACTTCGCGGCGCCGGTGCCACCGGGTGCTGCGCGGACGTATTCGGTCGACAGCCACACGCTCACCGGCTTGATCCCGCCGGAGAAGTAGGCGCCCGCGGGCGAGCCGATCACCGAGTAGACATACTGCGACGACGGAGCGTTGACTCCAAGCCCCGCCTGCGAGGCGAACATGAACGGGCGCAGGTACAGCGATTCCTCGCCGCCGGCGGGCGGAACCCATGCGTTGTCGGCGTCCAACAGCGCGCGCAGCGATTCGATGAAGTCGTCGACCGGCAGTGGCGGCATCGCGAGGCGCTCAGCGGAACGCTGCAGCCGCAGGGCGTTGGCCTCAGGACGGAACGCGGCGATCGAACCGTCGGGCTGCCGGTACGCCTTCAGACCCTCGAAGACTTCCTGTCCGTAATGCAGAACCATCGCCGACGGATCGAGCGCGATCGGTCCGTAGGGCGTGACCTTCGCACTGTGCCAACCGCGATCTACGTCGTAGTCCACCAGCACCATGTTGTCGGTGAAGTACTTGCCGAATCCCGGCGCGGAGAGGATCTCCGCCCGACGGGATTCCGACACCGGATGGGGATGCTCGGTACGGGTGAACTGCAAGGTCATTGGCCTATGGTAACGCCGCGAGGAAAAGCAACCCTCACCGACCACCCACGCTGATCGAGACGCCCCACCCGCTGATCGAGCTTGTCGAGATCACCCGCTGATCGAGCCCGTCGAGATCGCCCGCTGATCGAGCCTGTCGAGATCACCCGCTGATCGACGCCCCACCGCTGATCGACGCCCCACCGCTGATCGAGCTTGTCGAGATCACACGTGCGACTCGACGAACGGCGGGATCACCACCTCGCAGGTCAGCTCACGCCCGCGGACGTCGATCACGACCTCCGCACCTTTCTTGATGCCCGACGCCGTGTCGATCAGCGCGAGCGCGATGCCCTGCTTGAGGGTCGGAGAGAACGTCCCGGAGGTCGTCTCGCCGACAGTCTCGCCGCCCGGCCCGGCCAGCACCGTCAGTCCCGCGCGCGGAACGCCGCGGCCGGTGGCCTTGAGTCCGTAGAGACGCCGGGCAGGTCCGGCCTCCTTCTCCGCCACGAGGGCGTCGCGACCGAAGAACGCGGGCTTGCCCCACCCGACCGCCCATCCGCTGCGTGCCTGGTTGGGCGTGATCTGCTCGGTGAGTTCGTGACCGTGCAGCGCGTAGCCCATCTCCGTGCGCAGGGTGTCGCGAGCACCGAGTCCGGCGGGCTGGCCCCCGGCGTTGGTCACCTCGGTCAGCAGCGCGTCGAAGACGGGCCCGGCATCGCTCCATCGCGGGAGGATCTCGTACCCACGCTCGCCGGTGTATCCGGTACGGCACACTCGCACCGGATACGACGCATCGTCGGTCTTGAGATCGGCGTCCGCGTACGCCATGTACTCCATGTCGGTCGGAAGACCAACGGCGGCAAGCACATCGGGGCTCTTCGGTCCCTGGACGGCAAAGACCGCGTAGTCACGATGCGCGTCGATGATCTCGATACCGTCGGGCGCGACGGCCTGCAGCGCGGCGACGACCTTCGCGGTGTTCGCGGCGTTGGGAACCAGGAACACTTCGTCGTCGGAGACGAGGTAGGCGATGAGGTCGTCGACCACTCCCCCGGACTCGTTGCAGCACAGTGTGTACTGCGCCTTGCCCGCGTGGATCTTCCCGAGGTCGTTCGTGAGTGTCGAGTTGACGAAATCTGCTGCGCCAGAACCCTTCACGAGCGCCTTGCCGAGATGACTGACATCGAAGATCCCGACGGCCTCGCGAACGGCGTTGTGTTCCGCGACGGTGCCCGCATATGAGACGGGCATGTGCCATCCACCGAATTCGGCGAAGGTGGCACCGAGTGCGTAGTGGCGGTCGGCGATGGGTCCGGCGAGCAATTCGGTCATGCGGGCAGATTACCGATCCACGTCGAGCCCGCGCACCTCGCACGACACGACGGCCGACTCAAGGGACGCCATAGCCCTGCACGCCCTCGACCGTCCGCAGATCGAAGTGGTCGACCGTGATCCCCTGCGCTTCGGCACCGCCCACCGTCGTCACGACGTTGCCGTCACGCGCGACGACGATGTTCGTGTGCTGGCGAAAGTGACTGGGCTTGTCGTAGAGCACGATGTCGCCCGCGGCGGGCACCCGCGAGGCCGGACGCCACCGCCCGCTCGCGTGCAGATAATCGGTCAGCGTCGCGACGCCAGGGATTCGCCATGATCCGGAGTTCGGATTGTCAAACGGCACACCGGCTTTGCGCATCACGGTGCTGACGAAGTCGGCGCACCACGATTCGTCGACTCCCTCGGAGTACGTCGTGCCCGCCGCGTTGCGGTCGTACTCGGAGTGCACGACGTCGACGATCCGCGCGCGCACCGGATCCGCTCCGCTGGTGTCGACCGTGGGGAACGCCTGCCGTGACGAACCCACGCCGACCTTCGCGTCGGCACGCGAGAGCGGATCGTCGTCGCCAGAAGCGGCGCGTAGTCCGACCACCGCCCCGGCAGCGATCACCACCACGACCACCGCCCCGGCAGCGATCACCACCACGACCACCGCGACGAACCACCATCGACGACGACGTGTGGCAACCCCGGCCGTCGCGCGCTGCCCGGTGCGCCTCGTCGTACCCACGCTCATCGGGTCACTCTAAGCAGGGTTGCCGGTGTCGGACCCGCTCTGGGGAGATCGTGTCGGTCCGCGGAATGACGTGGCAGAGTTGAGCGGGTGAGTAAGAACGAGAGCGTCGACCGGACACGCGGTCCCAAGATCCAACTGGCAACCTCCCTCGACAAGAACGACGAGGTGCTCGTCATCGGGCTCGTATCACCCGAGAGTCCCAACCCCGAGGACCCGAACTCCAAAAACACAGACTCCAAGGACACTGACTCCGACGCGGCGCCCACCCTGTTCATCGGCGACGGGCTCCTCGACGACGCGCAGGCGTCGGCCGTCAGCGATGCGCTCGTCGCGGTCGGCGCCAGCGGCGCACACGGTGATGTGGCCACCGTTCCCGCACCTGAGTCGCTCGGCGTCGACGCCGTGGTGGCCGTCGGCCTCGGCTCGTCCGACGACGTCGAGAATCCCGAGAAGCTCCGCCAGGCCGCGGGCATCGTGGCCCGTGCACTGAACGGTCGCGAGCGAGTCGCCACCACTCTCGCCGCCGGAGGCATCGAGCCCGTTGCCGAGGGCTTCTTCCTCGGCGCATACCGGTTCGACGAATTCCGTTCCGCCAAAACGCTTCTCAAAAAGACTCCGCCGACCACGGTGCGCCTGCTCGTCGAGAACACCGGCAAAACCGCCACCGCGCAACTCGACCACGCCGTCGCCGTCGCTGATGCCACCGCGATCGCCCGCGACTTCGTCAACACCCCGCCGAGCCACCTCTACCCGGAAGAGTTCGCCGAGCGCGCACGCTATCTCGGTAGCAAAGTCGGCTTGAAGGTCGAGATCCTCGACGACACGGAGCTGGAGAAGGGCGGGTACGGCGGCATCATAGGCGTCGGCAAGGGCAGTTCACGCCTGCCGCGACTGGTCCGGCTGACGCACACGGGAAAGAAGGACGCCAAAAAGGTGGCCCTCGTCGGCAAGGGGATCACCTTCGACACCGGCGGCATCTCGATCAAACCCGCAGCCAACATGGATCACATGACCTCCGACATGGGAGGTGCCGCCGCCGTCATCGCGGCCACCATCCTGGCCGCTCGCCTCGACGTCGACGTCTCGGTCACTGCGACCGTGCCGATGGCCGAGAACATGCCGTCGGGTACCGCGCAGCGCCCCGGCGACGTACTCACCCAGTACGGCGGAACCACCGTCGAGGTCTTGAACACCGACGCCGAGGGCCGCCTGGTCCTTGCCGACGCGATCGTGCGCGCATGCGAGGACGAACCCGACTACCTCATCGACACCGCGACGCTCACCGGCGCCCAGATGGTCGCACTCGGGGCACGTACACCGGGTGTGATGGGCACCGAGGAGTTCCGCGACCGCGTCGCCGAACTCTCGCAGGAAGTCGGCGAGAACGCGTGGCCGATGCCGCTCGCCGCGGAGCTACGCGCCGACCTGAAGTCGCGAGTGGCCGACCTCGCCAACGTCACCAACCACCGCAACGGCGGCATGCTCGCCGCGGGCCTGTACCTGAAGGAGTTCGTCGCCGACGGCGTGCAGTGGGCCCACATCGACGTCGCCGGACCGGCTTTCAACTCCGGAGCACCGTGGGGTTACACCCCCAAGGGCGGAACCGGCGTCCCGGTCCGCACCATCGCGCGCGTGATCGAGGACATCGCCGAGAACGGCTGAGCGCACCCCTATCCGCCACCGTCCCCGACTCGCCAACGCAGTTGCGTCGACACGCCACATGGCGCGGGCCGGTGGCGGGTAGGGTTTAGCGCGTGGGCATCGGCCACCCGCCGACGCCCGTGTCCCGGAGGCGCACACACCACCGCGACAGACCACACATAACCCAGACACGTATGTCGAGTCGAGGAGTCAACAACGATGGCCTTCTCCGTCCAGATGCCAGCCCTTGGTGAAAGCGTCACCGAAGGAACAGTCACGCGGTGGCTGAAGGAGGAGGGAGACACCGTCGAGGCCGACGAGCCATTGCTCGAAGTCTCCACCGACAAGGTCGACACGGAAATCCCCGCTCCGACATCAGGTGTGCTGACGAAGATCGTCGCCCATGAAGACGACGTCGTCGAGATCGGCGGCGAACTGGCAGTCATCGGCGAAGCGGGCGAAGAAGCACCGTCGGATGATTCCGATTCGTCGGGCGATTCCGATTCGGCTGCCGGCACCGAGCCCGAGCAGGCCGCAGAACCAGAGCAGGAGCCCGAGGCGCCGTCAACCGACGCCGACGCCCCCGCCGAGAAGCCCGTCGCGCAGGCGGCGCCGAGCGGATCGACATCCGGAACCGATGTCCTCATGCCGGAGCTCGGTGAGTCGGTCACCGAAGGCACCGTCACCAACTGGCTCAAGCAGGTCGGCGACGAGGTCGCCGAAGATGAGCCGCTTCTCGAGGTCTCCACCGACAAGGTCGACACCGAGATCCCATCTCCTGTCGCGGGCACACTGATCGAGATCGTCGCCAACGAAGACGATGTCGTCGAGATCGGCGGCAAGCTCGCGGTCATCGGCGACAAGTCCGCGGCCGGCGCAACTCCCGAGCCCGAACCCGAGCCGGAGTCCGAGCCCGCCAAGGCAGAGTCCGAGCCCCAACCGGAGCCAGAGCCCGAAAAGGCTGCTCCGGAACCCGAGCCCGCCAAGGCCAGCACCGCCCCCGCGGCCAAGGAACCCTCCGATCCACCGACCGTCGAATCCACGCCGTACGTGACCCCACTGGTCCGTAAGTTGGCCTCCGACAACGACATCGACCTCAACTCCATCAAGGGCACCGGTGTCGGAGGCCGTATCCGCAAGCAGGACGTGCTCGCGGCGGCAGAGGCCAAGAAGGCTCCCGCACCCGCTGCTGCTCCTGCCGCGTCGTCGACGCCGGCTGCTGCCGCGGCGTCGAGCCCGTCGGGCCACGGACCCGAGGTCCGCCCCGAGCTCGCCAAGCTGCGTGGAACCACGCAGAAGATCAACCGCATCCGGCAGATCACGGCGAAGAAGACGCGCGAGTCCCTACAGGAGAGCGCACAGCTGACCCAGGTCTTCGAGATCGACATGTCGAAGGTCGCGACCCTGCGCAAGGCTGCCAAGGAGTCGTTCAAGGCGGCCGAGGGTGTGAACCTCACCTACCTGCCGTTCATCGCGAAGGCCGTCGTCGAGGCGCTCAAGGCGCACCCGAACGTCAACGCGTCGATCGACGAGGAGAAGAAGGAGATCACCTACTACGACAAGGTGCATCTCGGAATCGCCGTCGACACCGAGAACGGACTGCTGTCCCCGGTGATCCACAACGCCGACGACCTCTCGCTCGCCGGTTTGGCGCGTGCCATTGCCGACATCGCGGCACGCGCTCGCTCGAACGGCCTCAAGCCCGACGAGCTCGCGGGTGGCACGTTCACCATCACCAACATCGGCAGCCAGGGCGCGCTCTTCGACACACCGATCCTCGTTCCGCCGCAGGCAGCGATGCTCGGCACGGGCGCGATCGTCAAGCGTCCGGTCGTGATCACCGGCGACGACGGTTCGGAGTCGATCGCGGTCCGCTCGATGTCGTTCTTCCCGCTGACCTACGATCACCGCCTCATCGACGGCGCCGACGCGGGCCGCTTCCTGACGACCATCAAGAAGCGCCTCGAAGAGGGCGAGTTCGCAGCGGAACTCGGGCTGTAAGGCTCGCATGCTGATTGCCGTCGCGGGTTCCCACGGGCTGATCGGTTCGGCTCTGGTCACCTCGCTGACCGATGCCGGCCACACTGTCCGACGCCTGGTTCGTCACGAACCACTGTCCGACGACGAATTCGGTTGGGACCCCGAGACTCTCGGGGTTCCGGCCGAAGCCCTCGACGGTGTCGACGCCGTGGTCAGTCTCGGCGGGGTCGGGGTGGGCAACCAGTTGTGGACGGGTCGGTTCAAACAGGAGCTGCGCGACACCCGGATCACTCCGACCGAGGTGATCGCCGAAGCCGTGCGGAAGGCGGGAGTCCCCACCTTTCTCAGCGCCAGTGCGTCGGGCTACTACGGCGACACCGGCGAACACGAGGCGATCGAGTCCGACGGCCCGGGAAGCGGTTTCCTCGCCGACCTCGTCGTCGACTGGGAGGACGCAGCGGTGCGCAACGCGGGCGAGAACACTCGCGTCGTGTTGTTGCGCACAGCTCCGGTGCTCTCCGGCTCCGGCGGGCTGCTCGGCAAGCTGCGGCCTCTGTTCAAGCTCGGCCTCGGCGGCACCATCGGGAGTGGGCGCCAATACTTTTCGTGGATCACGCTTGTCGACGAGATCCGCGCCATCGAGTTTCTCCTCTCGTCGACGATCAGTGGACCGGTGAACCTCGCGGCTCCCGGCGCAGTACCGTTCGCCGACTTCGTGTCGGCGTTCGGTCGGGCCGTGCACCGTCCGACACTCGCGCGAGTGCCCGGTTTTGCCGCGAAGTTCGTGGGCGGCGAGATGGCGCAGGAAATGATTCTGTTCAGTCAGCGCGTTGCACCAGGAGTGCTCAGCGACAACGACTTCACCTTCACCCACCCGGACATCGACTCCGGACTGGCCTACGCGAATCGGTAGGGCTCCCCATGCCACGCGAATCCATCCGTACGGATTCTGAGACTCCTTTCGAGGTACGCACCCTCGGCGTTGTCGACTATCAGGACGCGTACGAGACCCAACACGCCCTCGCTGCCGAGCGTGCCGACGGCACGCTCGGCAGCGATCTCCTCCTGCTACTCGAACACCCCTCCACGTACACGGCGGGCAAACGCACCGAGCCGTCCGACCTGCCGACGAACGGCGCGAGCGTCGTCGACGTCGACCGCGGTGGACGCATCACCTGGCACGGCCCCGGCCAGCTCGTGGGCTACCCGATCGTCGCTCTCGCGCAGCCGCTCGACGTCGTCGACTACGTACGACGCATCGAGTCGGCGCTGATCGCGGTCTGTGCGCGGTTCGGCGTCACCGCCGGACGCGTCGACGGCCGGTCGGGAGTGTGGGTCAGCGACGACGCGGGCGAACGCAAACTCGGCCAGATCGGTATCCGCGTGGCGCGCGGAATCACTCTGCACGGGTTCGCACTCAACGTGAACCCCGACATGAGCGCATTCGACGCCATCGTCCCCTGCGGCATCGCCGACGCCGGCGTCACCTCGCTCGCGCTGGAAGCGGGCCACGAGATCACCGTCGACGAAGTGCTCGTCGACGTCGTCGACGCGGTGCGCTCGGCGTTCGACCACCGCGACGTCGGCGCCGATGTGATCGGTGTAACGGACCCGCAGTCGACCGTCGAGCCGGGCGTAGCATCGGTGCGGTGACCGTGTCTGATTCACAAGCCTCCACTCCCACCGCCCCCGTCGGCCGCAAGCTGCTGCGTCTCGAGGTCCGCAACGCGCAGACCCCGATCGAACGCAAACCCAAGTGGATCAAGACGCGCGCGACGATGGGCCCCGAATATTCGGAGCTCAAGGGACTCGTGAAACGCGAAGGGCTGCACACGGTCTGCGAAGAAGCGGGATGCCCCAACATCTACGAGTGCTGGGAAGACCGCGAGGCCACCTTCCTGATCGGTGGCGAACAGTGCACCCGACGCTGCGACTTCTGCCAGATCGACACCGGTAAGCCGGCAGAACTCGACCGCGACGAACCCCGCCGCGTTGCCGAGAGTGTGCAGGCGATGGGTCTGCGGTACTCGACGATAACCGGCGTCGCACGCGACGACCTCCCCGACGAGGGCGCCTGGCTCTACGCCGAGACCGTGCGAGCCATCCACCGCCTCAACCCCGGCACCGGCGTCGAGAACCTGATCCCCGATTTCCACGCCAAGCCCGAGCTCCTCGACGAGGTATTCGACGCACGTCCCGAGGTGCTGGCACACAATCTCGAGACCGTCCCCCGCATCTTCAAGCGCATCCGGCCCGCGTTCCGGTACGAGCGCTCCCTCGACGTCCTCACCCAGGCTCGCGATTTCGGGCTCGTCACCAAGTCGAATCTGATCCTCGGCATGGGCGAGACGCCCGAAGAGGTCCGCGAGTCCATCGTCGACTTACACGAGGCGGGCTGCGACATCCTCACCATCACGCAGTACCTGCGCCCCTCGCCGCGGCACCATCCCGTCGAGCGGTGGGTGAAGCCGGAGGAGTTCGTCGAGCATTCCGACTTCGCGCGCGAGGTCGGATTCGCCGGTGTTATGGCCGGACCGCTGGTTCGCTCGTCGTACCGCGCCGGACGTCTCTACGCGCAGGCGATGGCTCACCACGGCCGCGAAATCCCCGCCGCAATGGCTCATCTCGCCACCGAGGGGTCGGCGAGCCAGGAAGCGTCGAGCGTCCTCTCCCGCCTCGCGCACTGATTTCCGACGAGCGCCCACCCCGTCAGCGCCGCAAACGCCGACGCCTGAGTGCTCGGCCAACCCCCGGCGTGCCGGTCGGTGGTCGGACGTATCCTAGAGGGCATGGCAAAGGCGTCTGCAGCAAGCAAAGAGGAAAAGGCCGCGGCGAAAAAGGCTCGTCGTAAGGCCTCGCGCGAGCGTTACACGCAGCTCTGGCAGGCGTTCCAGATGCAGCGTAAAGAAGACAAGCGGCTCATCCCGTACATGGTCGGCGTCTTCCTACTGGTCGTCGCGGTGTTCGTCGTTCTCGGTCTCGTGCTTGGTAGCCCGTGGCTGTTCATCCCGGTCGGCGTCATCCTCGGACTGCTCGCCGCGTTCGTGCTGTTCGGGCGTCGTGTCCAGAAGACCGTGTACACGCGTGCCGAGGGACAACCCGGCGCGGCCGGTTGGGCGTTGGGCAACATGCGCGGACAGTGGCGGGTCAGCCAGGCCGTCGCGGGCACCAGCCATCTCGACGCCGTGCATCGCGTAATCGGCAAGCCCGGCGTGATCCTGGTCGCCGAGGGTTCTCCCACACGGGTGCGCTCGCTGCTGGCACAGGAGAAGAAGAAGGCTGCACGCGTCGTCGGCGACACCCCCATCTACGAGGTGTACGTCGGCAACGACGACGACCAGGTACCGCTTTCCAAGCTCGAACGCCACCTCAACAAGCTGCCCCGCAACATCGACGGCAAGCGCATCGACGCCCTCGAAGGGCGGCTCAGCGCGTTGAGCAGCCGCGGCTCCGGACCCGCGATGCCGAAGGGTCCGCTGCCCGCGAACGCGAAGACGCGCAGCATGCAGCGCACCGCGCGTCGTCGTAGCTGAGGCGGTCCGCACCACCATGCGTGAATTCAGAGAAGCCGTCGAGCGCGGCGACGAGGCCGCGATGGCCGCATGCCTCGCCGACGACGTCGTCTTCACCAGCCCGGTCGCCTTCACCCCCTACGAGGGAAAGGCCATCACAGCGGCGATTCTGCGCGGTGTGATGCGGGTCTTCGAAGACTTTCATTATGTGCGGGAGATCGGCGCTCCCGACGGGCGCGACCATGCACTGCTGTTCGAGGCAAAGGTGTCGGGCAAGACCGTGTTCGGTTGCGACTTCTTCCGCCTCGACGACGACGGTAGAATCGTCGACTTCACGGTGATGGTGCGGCCACTGTCAGCGGCGGTCGCACTGTCCGAGGCGATGGGTGCCCAGTTCGATCGGATTCGCACAGAGGCGATGGCAGAGCTCAGCGGGTCCTGATCATTGCGGTGCCGGTCGCGCGATCATGCAGCGCGCGGCCGTTGTAGTCGTTCATGAGCGCGGGCACGATGAACACGATGAGCACCTGGCGCGCCAGCGCACGGATCGGGCCCACGGCCGCGAAGTGCTCGGAGCCGCTGACCTCCGCCGAGGTGCGATCGGGGCCGTAGTCGACGCGTGCCACCCGCGTACCCACGGCGAATTGCCCCGGCGTGAAGCCGAACAACGTCACGGTGACGACACCGACGACAAACCACACCGCCAGGATGACCGTGCCCATGTCGGGTGAACCGAAGCGGACGAACAACAACGAGAGTCCACCGGCGATCAGCCAGTCGACCATCAATCCGGCGACGCGATGCCAGCCACCCGCGAGCGAACCCGGACCGGTCTCGGGAAGCCCGAGGTCGGCGCCACGGTATTCGACGTCGACGTCCTGGCCGGCCTGCGGCCCCGACAGCCATGATCCGGTAGCGCGACCCATCGCAGGCACCCTCTCTCCTCGTCCGCGACGGGGTGAACCCCGCCGGAATGTACGCCCGACGAGCGGTGCAGCGCGCTCGTCTCTGCACGTCAGTGTATGCCCCGCACAGGAGGGCACCGGCAGCCCCGCACACGACGGCACCGGCGCTCATCGTCGAGCATCGGTACGCATCGTCGACGAGTGGTCAGATTCACCACGCGCGCAAGGCCGGAATCAGGAATAGTTATGGTGTCCCACGTCCGCGGTGTGTAACACAGGAGAAACACGTCCTTGACGCGCGGGCAACGTCCGATCCATACGGTCTGAGCTGAGATCCGCTGCTGTCTCTCGGTGGCGGACGAGCGTGTCGGGTGACCGTCTCGTGGCCACCCGCCGGCGAAATAGTGAAGGAGTCACCGCACGGTGTACAGCAGCAAAGAAGAACTACTCGAGGGCATCAAGAAGGAAGGTGTCGAGTACGTCGACATCCGATTCTGCGACCTGCCCGGCGTGATGCAGCACTTCTCCATCCCGGCGACGGCGTTCGACGAGAGCGTCTTCGAAGACGGCCTCGCCTTCGACGGTTCGTCTGTCAGTGGATTCCAGTCCATCAACGAGTCGGACATGATGCTGCTGCCCGACCCGGCAACTGCTCAGATCGATCCCTTCCGCAAGGCCAAGACGATGAACGTCAGCTTCTTCGTCCACGACCCGTTCACTCGTGAGGCCTACAGCCGCGACCCGCGTAACGTCGCCCGTAAGGCCGAGGACTACCTGGCCTCCACCGGCATCGCCGACACCTGCTTCTTCGGTGCTGAGGCCGAGTTCTACATCTTCGACGGCGTGTCCTACGGCTCGGAAATGAACGGCACCTACTACGAGGTCGAGTCCGAGTCGGGCTGGTGGAATGCCGGTTCGCCCGTCGACCCCGACGGCTCGCCGAACCTCGGTTACAAGGTGCGCCCCAAGGGCGGCTACTTCCCGGTGGCGCCGTACGACCACTACGTCGACCTGCGCGACGAGATGTCGACCAACCTGACCAACGCGGGCTTCGAGCTCGAGCGTGGCCACCACGAGGTGGGCACCGGCGGCCAGGCCGAGATCAACTACAAGTTCAACACGCTGCTCCACGCAGCCGATGACGTGCTGCTGTTCAAGTACATCATCAAGAACACCGCATGGGCGAACGGCAAGTCGGTCACCTTCATGCCGAAGCCGCTCTTCGGAGACAACGGCTCGGGCATGCACGCTCACCAGTCGCTGTGGAAGGACGGCAAGCCGCTGTTCCACGACGAGGCCGGCTACGCGGGCCTGTCGGATCTGGCTCGCTACTACATCGGCGGCATCCTGCACCACGCTCCGTCGCTGCTGGCGTTCACCAACCCGACCGTCAACTCCTACAAGCGTCTGGTGCCGGGCTACGAGGCTCCGATCAACCTGGTCTACAGCCAGCGCAACCGGTCGGCCTGTGTGCGTATCCCGATCACGGGCAACAACCCGAAGGCCAAGCGCCTCGAGTTCCGCTGCCCCGACAGCTCGGGCAACCCGTACCTCGCCTTCGCCGCGATGATGATGGCCGGACTCGACGGCATCAAGAACAAGATCGAGCCGCACGAGCCCGTCGACAAGGATCTCTACGAGCTTCCTCCGGAGGAGGCCAAGAGCATCCCGCAGGCACCGACCTCGCTGAGCGCCGTCATCGACAAGCTCGAAGAGGATCACGAATACCTCACCGCCGGTGGAGTGTTCACCGAGGACCTGATCGAGACCTGGATCGCGCTCAAGCGTGAGAACGAGATCGAGCCGGTCCAGATCCGCCCGCACCCCTACGAGTTCGCGCTGTACTACGACTGCTGAGTCCCAGCACAACAGCACCGCACACCGCCCGCCCGACGACTCGTCGGGCGGGCGGTGTGCGTCGGGAGTCATCGACTGTGCGTTCTGGCGTCATTCACACGGCCAGACCCCGACGCCGACAACCGAACTCGGCATCGGCGCACGGACGACGCCGTGCAATGCTGTTCGCATGACCTACCCCGGATCGGGACCGAACGGACCGTGGCCGCCGCAAGGTCCTCCTCCCCAGGGCCCACCACCGCAGGGCCCGTATCCGTTCGGTCCCGGTGGTCCGGGAGCCGGAGGATTCGGGGGACCCCCGCAGCCTCCACGGCGCGGGAACGGCACGCTCGTCGCCATTCTCGCGGCCGTGGGTGTGCTGGTGATACTCGCGATCGTTGCGGTGGTCGGCGTGGTGATCTGGGCATCCAATCGCTCCGACGACTCGTCGACCGTCGCGTCGTCGACGAGTACCACGACCACGACGACCGATGACTACAGCGCGCCGACCACCCGCGACTACGATTCGACGGCCACTCCCGTCCTCCCTCCGCCCGCAGCCCCCACCACCACAGCCATCGACTATTACGGCGCCATCGCGGTGTCGACGCAGACCAACCAGATCGGTTATGCCGTCAACTCGCTGACGCGGGCGGACGCCGAGCGTCAAGCTCTCGATCAGTGCGGGGTTTCGAGTTGCCAGGCGGCGATCTGGTGGCGCAACGCCTGCGGCGCCATCGTGCAATCCCAGACCGACCTGTCGTGGGGATGGGCGTGGGCTACAACCGAACAGGCCGCCAGCGACGCAGCCACCACGAGGCTGACGGGTGGTTCGCCGAAGGTGATCTTCAGTCACTGCACCACCAACGCGGGCTAACTCTGCTGCCCTGGTGATGCACTTCACAGCGGGTAATGGGGCCTTCGTACCCTCACACCAAGTGCCAACTACACGTAATCTCTTGGTCATGACCCGCATGCTTTTTGTTGAAGATCTCGTGCCAGGTGACCGCATCAGCATCGACGGGATCAAGGCCGTCGTACGCAAGCAGGTGCCCCACGGCGAGACCCAGCGACTCATCGAACTCGCACACAGCTCCGACAGCCGCACCGACATGATCGTCGACGTCGGCGTCAAGATCGAAGTCTTCTGAGTCACTGCTCCTGAGCTGTCACTGCTCCTGAGTCACCCCACCTGTTCGTTCACGCTCTTGTCGGTGGCCTGCATGTCCGACGTCGTCGTCATGCAGACCACGAGCAGCGCCGTGGCCAGAAGCACTCCGCAGCCAACCCACGCCGCGGCCGACGCCCCATCGACGAAAGCTCCGCGGGCGGCATCGAGCACACTCGATGCCCGGTCCTCGTCGAGATGTCGCGCGGTTGCCGTTGCGCCCGCGAGGCTCGTGCCCGCCTCCCCGACTGCCGGCTGCGCCGGAAAAGCCATGCGATACACCAGGTTCAGCACACTTCCGAGCAGCGCGATACCGACCGCTCCACCGAGTTCGCTCGACGTCTCCAACAGCCCCGACGTCGCACCCGCACGGTCGGCAGGCGCGACACCCATCACGTAGTCGGCGATCACCGACGATGCCGAAACGATCCCCGTCGCGAGCAACGTCGACCCGATCAGTGCGACGAGAAGCGTGTGCACCCCGAGCAATCCCGCGAGCACCCCGAATCCTGCTGCTCCTGTCAGCAATCCGGCGATCATCACCGTCGGTCTGCCCCATCGCACCGAGGCGACGGCTGCCAGTGGTGCGGCCACAGCGACCAACGCGCTGGGCGCGATACTCCACAGCGCGGCCTTCAGCGGCGAGTAGCCGAGCACCGACTGCAGATACTGCGTCACGATGATCGAGTTCCCGAGCAGCGCGAACATACACACGACGTTGGTCCAGATCGACACAGTGAAGCGCCGATCGTCGAAGAGGTCGAGGTCGATCATCGGGTCGTCGAGCCGTCGTTGACGCGCAACGAAGACCGCACCGAGCGTGAGTCCGACGACGAGTGCGACCGCCCCGTCCACCGACCATCCTTCCGCGGCGAACTCCTTGACCGCACCGGCCTGGTCAGACCTGCCGCGCAATAGGCGTCTTTGTCTGTATGCCAGAAAAGGAAACTCGTGACCGAATCCCGTGGATGGGTCGAGTGCACTCGGCGAATCATTTGAATTAATTCATAAATCCAATCGGCACGAAATACATACGCGCACAACATCGTTGACTCCTGCGACTCGGACAGCCGCGGATTCGTGACCAATTCAATGCGATTCCGCGCCTCGCCAAGGGATCGGCCTATTCCCCATGGCGATTGGTCTTATGGTGTGTGAACAACACAAGATCATGCATCTCGAATTGAGCTCAAGTGGCTCGACTCCAGCCACATACCCATGCCCGCGGCCGTGTGCCCGGCCGGAGGAAACACCCGTGTACGCGCTATACGTCATCGTCCAGATCCTGCTGTTTCTGATCCCTTTGGCACTAGGAGCCAAGTACGGCCCGATGGCGCTCATCGGTATGTCCGGCGTCTCGGTTTTCATCCTCGTCGAGTTCATGCGTCTGCGGCCGGCATCCCCACCGCTGACCGCCATTTTCATTGTGCTGGCGGTTATTTCGGCCAGTGCAGCGATGTCTGCGGCCGGCGGCATGGACTATCTCGTCGGCATCGCCGAGAAGGCGTTGCGGGCCCATCCCACACAGATACCCGTCGTCGGACCGCTGGTGGTGTGGCTGTTCACCGTGCTGTCAGGTACCGGCAACATCGCCTTCGCGCTGATCCCGATCATGTACGAGGTCTCGTACGCGGCCAAGATCCGGCCGGAACGAATCCTCTCGACGGCAACCACCGTCTCCCAACTCGCACTGCTGGCCAGCCCGGTGGCAGCGGTGACGTACATCTTCCTCACACTGACCGAGGGCACGGGCAACACTCTGGGCAAGATTCTGCTCGTCACCGTCCCCAGCACACTCATCGCGACGATCCTGACTTCGTTGCTCATGTCGCGGTGGGGGAAGAATCTCGACGACGACCCGGAGTATCAGCGGCGCTTGGCGGCCGGCGAGGTGGAACCACCCAGGCCGGCCGGCGAGGAGGTCGATCGCGAGCTGCCGCCGCGAGCGGCGTGGAGCGCCTACATCTTCCTGGTCGGCGTGATCATCGGTGTCGTACTGGGACTGTTCCAGTCTCTGCGCCCGCACTACGAGAAGTCGCTGTCCGACGGGACCTTTGAAGAGGCGACCGTGTCGATGACCTTCCTGATCCCGATCATCATGTTCGCCGTCGCCGGTTTGATCATGATCGTCTGCAAGATCAAGACGAAGCGAGTGCTGGAGGAAGACATCATCGGTACCGGCCTGATCGCGGCACTGTTGCTGACCACGGTGCCGGTACTGGCGGGCACCATTTTCAACGACCACACAGACGAGATCGTCTCGTTCGTCAACAGTGCCATCGGGCTGTCCGTCGTGCTCTTCGCCTTCATCCTGTTCGCGTTGACAGCGCTGATCCAGAGTCAGTCGGCAACCGTCGCGATCATCGTCCCGGCGGCACTCACGGCAGGTCTGGGTGTCGGACCTATGGCTGGCATGCTCGGCGCCACGGTCGGCAACAACGTACTCGCGTCGATGAGTGGCCTCGGCCAAGCCTGCATCCTGACCGACAAGACCGGGTCGACCAAGCAGGGCTCATTCCTGATCAACGGCTCGTTCCTGGCGCCGATGCTCTTGTGCGCGGTGTTCTCCGTCGCCGCAGGCCTGCTCATACAAGCAGTGGTGTACTGACCGGGCCTCCGGGATAGATCACGCTGCGGTCGCGTCCCCGTCGAGATCGGCAAACAGTTCCTGATTCAACTCGAACGCCGAGATCGCTTCCGCCACAAGGTTGTCGACGTCGTCCTCGTCGATGTCGAGCGCATCGATCCGGTCGCGATAGGCGTCCTTGTAGCGCTTGAGCTTGTCGATGCCGTCGAACGCGTAGAAACTCAGCGTCGACGCGTCGAGGCCGTAGTGTTCGCGCATGCGATGAGCGACAACCTGTCCGCCCGACAGATCGCCGAGGTACCGCGTGTAGTGGTGCGCGACGTACCGTGCCGGGTCGTGGACCGTCGCCTCGATCGTGTCGACATACCGTTGCACGGCAGGCAGTGGCGTGATCATCTCCGGGTCGATCCCGAGTGCGACGAGGTCGGAGCGGAGCCTTTCGGTCCGACGCAGGCGGTCGTCGAGCACGGCGTCGGCAATCGGGTCTCCGGCCAACGCCGAGCCGACCTCTTCGAGCGCGCGGTAGACGAAGTACAACTGCGCTGCCAGCCGTCCGTACTGGTCGGCGTCGAGGCGGCCCGACAGCAGATCGTCGATGAAGGTGGCACTCTCGGCCTGCTGGTGTGCGACGGCGGTTGCCTCGCGCAGCCGTTGGGAGATGGTCGTCATGATGCAACCAGTGATACCACCACGCCCCGGTGATCGGAACCGCGGAGGTCGAAGGTATCAACCGACGACGCGATGAATCCGCGGACGACGACGTGATCGAGCGCGAGGAACGGCGTGCCGCCCCACTTGTCCGTCGGATAGGTGGGCACGAAACCCGCGCCGGATTGCTCTGTGGTGTCGGCGAATCCGTTCTGGAGGAAGTCGCGGTAGCGCACCTGATCCCACGTCGCGTTGAAGTCGCCCGCCATGATTGCCCGCCCCGCCGGAATCGACTGCATCCGAGCGTGCAGCAGGCCCATGTCGCGTACCCAGACATCCGTGCGGCCTCGCAACGGGGCTCCTGGATGCATCGCGAACACCTGGGTGTCGCGTGCGCCGGGCAGATCGGTGCGCGCCTTCAGATTGTGCAGCGCGGTGTTCGGATCGATCTCTCCCTGCCCGGTCAGCGGCGTACGACTGAAGATCGCGGTTCCCATCGCGAGCGTGCCGGGCGAAGCATACGAGTACGGCAACTCCCGGCCGACACCACTGGCCTGCAATCGCGTGAGCGACTCGGGCGTCACCTCCTGAAACGACGCGAAATCGACGCCTTCGCGCGTCACCACATCGGCAAGTTGGTCGACGTCGGCGCCGCCGAACAGCAGGTTGGCCGTCAGCACGGTGAACCGCTCCCCCGCGGGCGGCGACTGCCCGACCCACAACGGCAACTGTGTGAAGCACAACGCCAGTACCGCGGCGATCGCCACCGGCAGAGTCAACCAGCGTCGGAACACGACGAACACGACGACGGCGAGCACTCCGGGCACGATCGCGAACGGCACCGCGCTGGTGAGGAAGATGGTCAGTTCACCGCGCGAGCGAGAGTAGTGCAGCCAGACCGCGACACCGACTGCGACCACCATGGCCCAGCCGACGAGCAGCAGTGCGAACCTGAAGAACCGGCGCATCAAGCCCCACCAACTCTCATCAAGCCCCACCAACTCTCATCGAGCCCTACAAACTCTCATCAAGCGCCGAAGACCTTGAGTACAACGGCTTTTGCGCGGCGGGTGACCCGGAGGTAGTGGTCGAGGAACTCGGCCGCCTGATCCTCCGGCCAGCCTGCAGCAAATGCTATCTGCCGCAACTGCTTTCCCGGGCCGGGGAGCTGATCGACGGGTTTGCCGCGCACCAGGACCAGGCAGTTGCGTGCCTTGGTCGCGGTGATCCACGCGTCCTTGAGCAGCGCGACGTCGTCTTCGGCGAGCAGTTCCGCCGACCCGATCGCGTCGAGCGACTGCAGCGTCGACGTGTTGTGCAGCGACTGGTAGCGGTGTCCGTACTTCAGCTGCAGCAGTTGGACGGTCCACTCGATGTCGGCGAGTCCACCGCGGCCGAGCTTGGTGTGGGTGGCCGGATCTGCTCCGCGTGGCAACCGCTCGGCATCGACACGAGCCTTGATTCGACGGATCTCTTTGACAGAGTCAGCGGAGACGCCACCTTCGGGGTAGCGGATGCGATCGGCCATGTGCAGGAACTCGATTCCGAGATCCTCGTCGCCCGCGACCTGGTGTGCGCGAAGCAGTGCCTGCACCTCCCACGCCTGGGCCCACTGCTCGTAGTACGCGGCGTAGGCGGCGAGCGTGCGCACGACGGGTCCGTTGCGCCCTTCCGGGCGCAACCCTGTGTCGACGATCAGCGGCGGGTCGTCGCTGGGCGTTCCAAGCATCGAGCGGACCACCTCGGCGATGGTCTGCGCCCACCGCACGGCCTTGGTCTCGTCTTCGCCGGGATTCGGTTGGCAGACGAAGAGCACGTCGGCGTCGGAACCGTAGCCGAGTTCGCCACCGCCGAGCCGACCCATACCGATCACCGCGATCCGCGCGGGTGCCGCGCGGCCCTCGACGCGTTCGGAATCCTGGATCGCAAACGTCAACGCGGCGTTGAGAACTGCGGCCCAGACACTCGACAGCGCCTCGCACACCTGCGGTACGTCGAGCAGGCCGAGAACATCCGCGGACGCAATACGCGCGAGTTCGGCACGCCGATGCGACCGCGCTGCCGCAACCGCTCGACGCAGGTCGGGCTGTCGCACTGTCGACGCGACGAGTCCCTTCGCCACGTCCTCCGGACGTACCTCGCACAGTCGTGGGCCGTCGGCACCGTCGGTGTAGAGATTGATCACCTCAGGCGAACGCATCAGCAGGTTGGCGATGTACTCCGACGTGCCAAGCACATGCATCAGACGAGCCGCGACGACTCCGTCGTCACGCAGCAGACGCAGGAACCAGTCGTTGTCCATCACGTCGCACAGCCTGCGATAGTTCAGCAGACCGGCGTCGGGATCCGGTGTGTCACCGATGTATTCGAGCAACTGCGGCAGGATCAAACGCTGCACCTGACCACGTCGACCCGACGCGGATGCCAGCGCACGGATATGACTGAGTGCCCGCTCGGGCTGCGCATAGCCGAGCGCGGAGAGGCGCCGCTGCGCCGACTCGTCTGTCAGCGTCAGTTCAGTGGTGTCCAGGCGGACCGCGGCTTCGAGCAGCGGGCGGTAGAAGAGCTTCTGGTGCAGTCGTCGCACACGGAGGCTCTGATGCTTGATCTGCCTGCGCAGCACCGACGTTGCGTCGAGGTCGCCCTCCCGCCTGATGTGCGCGGCGCGGGCAAGCCACCTCATGTTGTCGTCGTCGTCGAGCTCCGGGAGCAGGTGGGTTCGCGACATGCGCTGCAACTGCAGCCGGTGTTCGAGCAGCCGGAGGAACTGATACGACGCATTGAGGTTGGCGCCGTCGTCGCGGCCGACGTATCCACCCGCCGTCAGCGCATCGAGTGCCTCGACGGTCGAACGGACCCGCAGCGACTCGTCGACGCGGCCGTGGACCATCTGCAGCATCTGCACGGCGAACTCGACGTCGCGAATACTGCCGCTGCCGAGCTTGAGGTTGCGGTCGCGTTCTTCTTCGGGCACAAGCGATTCCACACGACGTCGCATCGCCTGGACCTCGGGCACGAAGTCGTCGCGCTCGGATGCCTGCCACACCATCGGGTTGATGGCGTCGTGATACCGCTGCCCGAGTTCCATGTCGCCGGTCATCGGTCGCGCCTTCAGCTGCGCCTGGAACTCCCACGTCTTCGCCCACCGGTTGTAGTAGGCGACGTGCGAATCGAGCGTGCGGGTGAGCGCCCCGGACTTGCCTTCTGGGCGCAGCGCGGCGTCGACCTCGAAGAAGGCCAACGACCCGACGCGCATCATCTCCCCCGCGATGCGTGCCGACGTTCCGTCTGCCGGCTCACTGACGAACACCACGTCGACGTCGCTGACGTAATTCAGTTCTCGTGCACCGCATTTGCCCATAGCGATCACCGCGAGCCTGACCGGGATCGGCTTGTCGCCACACACCTCGCGGAATGCGACGGCCAGCGCCGCGGTCAGCGCGGCGTCGGCGAGGTCGGCGAGGAGCGCTCCGATCTCGGGAAACCAGATGACCGGTTCGTCCTCGACCGTCGATGCGACATCGTGCGCCGCAACCTGCAAGACGAGGTTGCGGTAGGCCGCCCGCAACGCCACCACGGCCTTCGGGCCGCTGAATCCCGCGCGGTAGATCTTGTTGCCCCGCTCGGTCTCGCCCGGCTCGGCGACCGCGTCGACGGCCGCGAGCATCTGCCGGTTGATCTCGTCGGTGTCGGGGAGTTCGGCCGGAATCAGACGACGCCACGCCTCCGGCTCGGCCACCATGTGGTCGCCGAGGGCGTCCGACGACCCGAGGACCGCCAGGAACCGACCGCGAAAGCCCTTGTCCGTGCGCAGCAGCGTGTCGATTTCCGACCAGTCGTCGCCCACCTGCGATCGCATCCGGACGATCGCGCGCAGCGCGAGGTCGGCGTCGGGTGAGCGCGACAACGCCCACAGCAGTTCGATGGACTCCTCGTTGTTCCACCCGAGGTCGGAGAGATTCTTCTCGGCGTCAGGGTCGAGCAGACCCAGACGCCCCACCGCCGGTACGCCGCCCCGCCCTCGAAGTGTTGTCACACCTAAGAAAATAGCGCCCCGCCCACTGATACCGGACACGGGTTGCCAACAAAGCAGCTACAGCGGGAGGTAGTTCCTCAACTCGAACGGGGTGACCAGGCTGCGGTAGTTGTCCCATTCAGCCCATTTGTTGCGCAGGAAGTAGTCGAAGACATGCTCGCCGAGCGTCTCTGCCAGCAACTCCGACTTCTCCATCTGGTGTAGCGCGTCGGCAAGGCTGCCGGGCAGTTCCTTGTAACCCATTGCGCGACGCTCCGCAGGCGTGAGTGCCCACACGTCGTCTTCGGCCTCGTCGGGCAGTTCGTAATCCTCGACGATCCCCTTCAACCCAGCGGCGAGCAGCACCGCGAAGGTCAGGTAGGGGTTGCAGGCCGAATCGGGGCTGCGGACCTCGACGCGGCGCGACGACGCCTTGTTCGGCGTGTAGAGCGGCAGACGCACGAGTGCCGAGCGGTTCGCGCCGCCCCAGGTGGCCGCGGTCGGTGCCTCCCCACCGTAGATCAGGCGCTTGTAGCTGTTCACCCACTGATTGGTGACCGCACTGATCTCGTTGGCGTGGTGCAGGATTCCCGCGATGAACTTCTTGCCGGTCTCCGACAACTGCATCGGGTCGTCGGGGTTGTGGAAGGCGTTGGCGTCGCCCTCGAACAGGCTCATGTGGGTGTGCATCGCCGATCCGGGGTGATCGCTGAAGGGTTTGGGCATGAACGTCGCCCAGACACCCTCACCGATCGCGACCTCCTTGATCAGGTACCGGAACGTCATCACGTTGTCGGCCATCGAGAGCGCATCGGCGTAACGCAGGTCGATCTCCTGCTGTCCCGGCGCGCCTTCGTGATGCGAGAACTCGACGGAAATGCCCATCGACTCGAGCGCCTCGATCGCGTGCCGACGGAAGTTGGGAGCGGCGTCGTGCACGGCCTGGTCGAAGTAGCCACCGCTGTCGGCGGGCGTTGGGACGCTGCCGTCGAGGGGGGCGTCCTTGAGGAGGAAGAACTCGATCTCGGGGTGTACGTAGCAGCTGAATCCCTGGTCAGCTGCCTTGTTGAGCTGGCGACGCAGCACGTGCCGCGAGTCGGCCCAACTCGGTGTGCCGTCGGGCATCACGATGTCGCAGAACATGCGTGCCGAGTGATGCCTGCCCGACGACGTGGTCCACGGCAGGATCTGGAACGTCGACGGATCAGGCTTGGCGACGGTGTCGGCTTCGGAGACACGCGAGAATCCTTCGATGGCCGAGCCGTCGAAACCTATACCCTCTGAGAACGCGCCTTCGAGTTCTGCGGGCGCGATCGCCACGGATTTCAGATATCCCAGGACGTCGGTGAACCAGAGACGAACGAATCGGATGTCGCGCTCTTCGAGGGTCCGCAGCACGAATTCCTTTTGGCGATCCATGACCGCCGACATTAGAAGTAGCCTGTTAAATCGGTGTTACGTTCATAATTCAAACTCGACAACCTGCACATTTGGCGCAGCCATCTCAGCATGCGAGAGGCCCATTCAACTCAGCGAGATTCGAAAGGTAATCGTCGACGGCCCTGTCGACGCACCGATTACCCTGTAGCGCCGCAGTATGGCCGTATCCGTCGACTGTGATCAACGTGCCGCGGGTGCGCCGAGCAATCTCCTCGCCCACGGCGTACGGCGTCGCCGGATCATGCGTCACGGCGACGACCAGCGGCGCGGGAGACGGCACGCTCGCCGCCGCTCCGGTCTCCGACTGCATGCTCTGGCTCGACGTCGCCGCTGCGTCACTGATCGGCGGCCAGAAGGCGCACGGATCCAGCGGTGCATGCCCGGTCCCGCGACCGTCATCGGTGTAAGGCGCGGCGGCGCGCAGTCTGCGATCGAGGTCGTCATTGTCAGCACGGTCGGTGATGCGCGGACCGTCGGCGCACCCGATCGCGAGGTAGGCGTCGGCCGAGTTGTCATAGCGTCCGCCGGGTCCCCAGCCCTCCAACAGGTCGGCTAGCGACATCAGCGACTCGCCCCCGCGTCCGGCAGCGAGGTCGGCGAGTCCCGAGCGCAACGTCGGCCACAGGTCGGTGCGATAGAGCGCCATACTCGTGCCGTCGACCGCCGATTGGAAGTCGAGTGTGCGACCAGACCCGGCGGGCGCGGGGCTCCGCGTCAATGGCCGTACGAGGCGTTGGTAGTGCACCAGCGCGTCCGCGGGGTCGGCGCCGAGCGCGCACCCCGGCACCCGCGTGCAGTCACGAGCGAAGCCGTCGAACACCTCCTGGAATGACCTCGCCTGCGTCACGGCGGCGTCAATCGGAGCCGCGTCGGGGTCGACCGCCCCGTCGATGACCATCCGAAACAGGCGGTCCGGGTAGCGCTGCTGGTATTCGAGCCCGATCTTCGAGCCGTAGGAGAACCCGATGAAGTCGATTCGGGAGCGGCCCAGTGCCGCGCGGAGCCGGTCGACGTCGTCGACGACCTGGGAGGTGCCGAGGAGTCCGAGGAACTCGTCGCCGGTTCGCGTCGAACACTTCTGCGCAACGCCACGGTTCATCGCCTCTGCGTCAGCGATTCCCTGCGGCGAACGATCACCGGTGTCCGCCTCGCGCTCGGCGTCGAGTTCGGCCGCTGTCCGACACCGCACCGTCGGGACCGACGCACCGACCCCACGAGGGTCGAACGCGACGACGTCGCTGTGCGTCGTGAATCGTTGTGCCGCAAGACGATCCGCGGCTCCGAGGAGATAGTCGACGCCCGAGGCCCCTGGCCCTCCGGGATTGACGATCACCGTCGCGTCGCTGCGCTCCGACGCCCGGAGCCGGGCCACCGCGAGCGTGATCGTGCGACCGTGCGGCTTCGAGGGGTCGAGCGGCACCGCGAGCGTCCCGCACTCCACCCGCGCGGCCGACGGGCCTGCGCCCACACCGTGTGCGCACGCTCCCCAGTCGATCGTCCCGACCTCGGCGGCGCGATCGGTCGACGCGCAACCCGCGCACACCAGCAGCCCCACCATCACCGTGGTCAGCAGCCGCCCCACGCGACCCTGCCCGCACGCACGTCGAGACCGCAGAGGCCTCCGCGCGAGAAAAGAGCAGGTCACCACGGTGATGGTACGGACGCGCGTGTCGACACCGCTGGTCGAGCTTGTCGAGACCCCGAGTGCACATGCCTGCGCGATGTGAGCAATCACACGTCTATCGCGGGTTTTCACCCAGCACTTCGGTGGGACCATGGAGGCGTCCGAACACAGCCCGGGTACCCGCCACGCGGGACTCGAGGAAGAAAAGAGACAACGATGTCCCACGAGGCAGCTCATTCCGACGCGCCCATCTACGGTGGCGCTCCCACGTCCGGCACTTCAGCATCCGGCGAATCCGCACCGCGTCGACGCACCACCCGCATCCATCATCTGGCACAGATGAAAGAGCAGGGCGAGAAGTGGTCGATGCTCACCGCATACGACTATTCGACGGCCCGCATCTTCGACGAGGCCGAGATCCCCGTTCTTCTGGTCGGCGATTCGGCCGCCAACGTCGTCCTCGGTTACGACACCACCATCCCCGTCTCCATCGACGAGCTGATCCCGCTCGCACGCGCCGTCGTCCGCGGCGCACCCCACGCGCTCGTCGTCGCCGATCTCCCGTTCGGCAGCTACGAAGCAGGCCCGCAGCAGGCACTCGAGACAGCCGTCCGCTTCTTCAAGGAGACCGGTGCACACGCGGTCAAACTCGAAGGCGGAGAACGCGTTGCCGACCAGATCGCCACGCTGACCGCAGCCGGAATCCCCGTGATGGCGCACATCGGTTTCACCCCGCAGAGCGTCAACGGACTCGGCGGGTTCCGCGTCCAGGGTCGCGGCGACGCGGCGGACCAGCTCATCGCCGACGCGATCGCCGTCCAGGAAGCCGGCGCATTCGCAGTGGTCATGGAGATGGTCCCCGCAGAACTCGCGGCACAGATCACGCGCAAACTCACCATCCCGACGGTCGGCATCGGAGCGGGCAACGAGACCGACGCCCAGGTACTCGTCTGGCAGGACATGGCAGGCTTCACACACGGCAAGACCGCACGGTTCGTCAAGCGGTACGCCGACGTCGGCGGCGAGTTGCGCACCGCCGCAGCAACATACGCCGACGAGGTGCGCCGCGGGGTATTCCCCGCTCCGGAGCACAGCTACTGATCGTCTGATCTGATCCGCGCGCGGGGCGGCCGACCCGACCCGCGCGCGGATGCGATCGGCGCGGCCGATCCGAAACAGGTCGGCATAGGGTGAGGGCATGCGAAGCCTCTACCCGCCCATCGAGCCCTACGCGTCGGGACACCTGGCTGTCGATGACGGCCAGGAAATCTACTGGGAGACCTCAGGCAACCCCGACGGCAAGCCTGCGGTGTTCGTCCACGGCGGCCCCGGCGGAGGCACCGGCCCCGATCAGCGACGCTTCTTCGACCCCGCGCGCTACCGAATCGTCCTGTTCGACCAACGCGGATGCGGAAAGTCGCGCCCCCACATCGCCGACGGCGCCGACCTCTCGGTGAACACCACACCCAAGTTGATCTCCGACATGGAGTCGCTGCGCACGCACCTCGACATCGAGCGCTGGCAGGTCTTCGGCGGCTCGTGGGGTTCGACGCTCGGGCTCGCCTACGCGCAGGCGCACCCCGACCGCGTCACCGAGTTGGTGCTCCGCGGGATCTTCCTGCTGCGTCGCAGCGAAATCGACTGGTACTACAACGGCGGTGCGGCGCACATCTACCCCGACGTGTGGGAGTCCTATCTCGCGCCGATCCCCGAGAACGAACGCGACGGCGACCTTGTCGCCGCCTATCACCGACTACTCACCTCCGACGACACCGACGTCGCGGTCGCCGCCGCACGGGCCTGGACCGGCTGGGAGCAGGCGACGAGCTACCTCATCCCCAAGCCCGAGGAGGCAGCGGCGTCGAAGGAAGACGTGGGATCGCGGTTCGACCTCGCATTCGCCTCGATCGAGAACCACTACTTCGTTCATCACGGCTTCCTCGAGGATGGCCAGCTACTCCGCGACATCGACCGCATCGCACACATCCCCGCGGTGATCGTGCAGGGCCGATACGACGTCGTATGCCCGATGCGCAGCGCCTGGGATCTGCACCGCGCATGGCCGTCGGCGACGCTGCACGTCGTCGCCGATGCCGGCCATGCGTCCTTCGAACCGGGCATCGCACATCATCTCGTCGAAGCAACCGATGTCTTCGCCGATCGCTGACTCGCTCGCCTAGACTCAATTCAGCCATTACCGACAGGAGGACGAGTTGCCCGCAAGCGAGCAGGTCGAGGTGGAGCTCAAATTCGATGTCGATCCGGGCATCACGCCGCCCGACCTTCGCGTCCTCCCGGGCGTGGTGGCGGCCACGGAACCGGAGACGTTCACCCTCGACGCAACGTACTTCGACACAGAGAACCTCGACCTCGCGTCGAACCGAATCACCATGCGGCGCAGGCGCGGTGGACACGACGAGGGATGGCACCTCAAGCGCCCCGGCGATGTCCCGGGCGCACGACGCGAACTACAGGTGACTTTCGACGAGGCTCCCGCCGACGGCGACATCCCCGACGCACTCGTCGACCCGGTACTCGTCTACACCCGGCATAGGCCACTGCTACCGGTGGCGGCGATCTCGACGGTCCGCACGATCACGACGCTGCTGGGCACCGACGGCGTGAAGCTTGCCGAGTTCGCCGACGACCGCGTGACCGCGCAGTCGTTGCTGCCGGGCGGGTCGTCGCAGCAATGGTCCGAGTGGGAGTTCGAACTCCTCGAGGGCGGCACTCAGAAACTACTGAAGGCCGCGCACAAACTGCTTCGTGGCGCCGGTGGTCAGGAACCGTCGAGTGCGTCGAAACTCGCGCGCGCCATCGGCTCGACGCCCGCGGTGACACCGCCTCCCACGCTGGGGCGCCACCCATCGGCGCTCGAATTGGTGATCGCCGACGTCACGCGGCACCGCAATTCCCTCATCGCCTGGGATCCGCTGGTTCGCGAGGACGCCGACGACGCGGTGCATCAGATGCGCGTGACCGCACGCCGCATGCGCAGCGTGTTCTCCGGCTTTCCCACAGTGCTCGACGCCGCCCGCACCGAACACATCGCGGGTGAACTGAAACTGCTGGCGCGCATCCTCGGCGACGCACGCGATTCCGAAGTGCAACTGGAGATCGACAGCACTCTGCTGCGCGACGAAGTGGCATCGGAGACGCTGGTGAACGCGCTGGCGGGCACGGAATCCGCGGCACACGATCGCGCCGTCGCCGCGACCCACGCGGCGATGAACTCGCAGCGCTACTTCCGACTGCTCGACGCCATCGACGAATTGATCGCCGATCCACCAGCCGGACCGGATGCCGACCTGCCTGCGACGACCGCCGTCGACAAGGCGATCAGCAAGAGCCGCAAGCACATTCGGAAGGCACATCGCGAGCTCGCGGAGTTGCCCGAAGGATCGCACGAGTGGTCGGAGCAACTCCACACCATCCGCAAACGCGCAAAACGACTGCGCTACAGCACCGATGCCGCCGAACCGCTGCAGAAGAAGAAGTACAAGCAGATCTCGAAGACGGCGAAGGACCTCCAGTCGGCGCTCGGCGACTACAACGACTCGCGTATCAATCGCGCACGGCTGGCCGAGCTGGCGGCGTCGGGCGAGTTGTCGGGCATGGATCTGTTCGTGCTCGGTCGAATCGACGCCCGTGAACAGGCCAACGGAGAGCAGGCGATTGCCGCATACCGCAAGGCCGCCAAGGATCTCTGAGCCGAAGGCGGTCCCGGACTGCTGAGCCGAAGCCAGTCCCGGACTGCTGACGCCGAAGGCTGCCGCTAGGCGTTCGATGGTGCGAAGCGTACTTTGCGCGACGCCGGATCGGCTGCGGTCAGGGTGACGTCGATACGCGAGGCCGCGGTCGGAGTGCCGTCGCATTCGGCCAGGATCGGCGGTTGTGCGATGAAGATCTTCGCGCGCTTCTTCGCTGCCGCTCCGGTCTTCGCTGTCGCCCCGGACAGGACCACGGCGTCGAAGCGCTCGCCGACTCGGTCGGCGAGTATCACCGACTCGGCGAGGTCGATACTCTCCCGGTCGGCAGACGACCCGAGCGAGTCGGCAGAACGCAGGATGCCCGGCAGTGTCGGCAACGCACGTAACACCCAGTCTGGCACCGGGTTTCCCGATGTGACGGCCAGGCACACCTCGGTGGCGAATCGATCGCCGAGGCGTCGCAGTGGCGCGGTCACGTGTGCGTAGACGCCACCGATCGCCGAGTGGACCATCTCGTCGCGCGTTGGAGGGGCCGTGTCCGCCTCACCGGTCTGCACGCCGAGCGGGAGGTACCCCGCGCCGCGCATCAGCGAACTCGCCTGCGACATCAGGGCGAGGGTCGACGGCTCGTCGACCGGCAGTGCCGCGAGGAAATGTCCGGGGGTCGCGTCGTCGGGCCACGCGACGTCGAGAGCGTCGGCGGTCGCTCTGAGCTTGTCGACGGCGTCGGCAGGTGCCGGTGGAAGCGTGCGCAGCAGACCGATACCCGCGTCGGCCATGATCTTTCCCGCACAGGTGCCGGTGAGAAGCGACAACTGCGAGTTCCACATATCGGCGGGCGTGCGAGCCGCAAGGGCGAGCACCCATCCGTCGTCGACGCGGGTCACCTCCTGGTCGGGAAGGTCGAGTTCGATTGCCCCGCGCGCCAACGCAACTCGACGTCGGAGCTCACCGAACGCGGGCAGCGCGCTGATCGACGGATGCAGGGTGCGTGCGGCGGCGTCCGCCGTCACTCCCGCATAGTCGAGTCGTGCGACCGATTCCACGAGTGCACGCTCGAGGTGTACTCCGGTCACGTCGCCGTCCGGTGCAACGCGGATCGTCCACAGCACCGCGGGGCGCGTCACGCCGGGGAGCAGCGATCCCGATCCCTCCGACAGCACCCTCGGATGCAACGGCACCGAGCCGTCGGGGAAGTAGATGGTCGCGCCTCGACGTCGACTCTCGGCGTCGAGTGCATGCTCTGGCCGAACGAGCGCGGCGACGTCGGCTATCGCGTAGTGGACCTCGAAGCCGTCTGCGTCGAACGACATCGCGACCGCCTGGTCAAGGTCCATCGACCCCGGCGGGTCGATCGTGACCAGCGGGATGTCGCGACGGTCTACCCGCTCGGCGTGTGCGTCGACCGCGTGCTCCGCCTCGTCGAGCGCGGCTTCGCCGTAGTCCTCGCAGATCCCCAGCTCGGTGCGGATCGACTCGAAGTCGATGTCGGGGGCGGAGAATCTGCGCTGCACTCTTTCGACACTATCGCCGACCGTGCGCTCCAGAGTGCCGACTGGGCGCCTCAGACCGTCGATTGTGCGCTCCTGACCGTCGACTGGGCGCAGCAGAACGTCGGCTGGGCGCTCCCCGCAGCTCCAACGGGCGTGCTGGATGCCCGTGTCAGCGGGCTAAGCTGTACGGGCGAACGAGTCGGCCGGGCGGCCGCGGCGAGCGGAACGGCCAGATCACTGGCAATGCCGCGCGCCGAGGAAAGTCCGGACTCCGCAGAGCAGGGTGGTTGTCAACGGCAACCCGGGGTGACCCGCGGGACAGTGCCACAGAGAACAGACCGCCGATCGAAAGATCGGTAAGGGTGAAACGGTGCGGTAAGAGCGCACCAGCGACGCGGGTGACCGCGTCGGCTTGGTAAACCCCACCCGGAGCAAGGCCGAAGCACGGACCGCGAGGTGCGTGTGCACGGATGATCGAGGGCTGCTCGCCCGAGTCCGTGGGTTGGCTGCTCGAGGCACCCGGCGACGGTGTGTCCAGATGGATGGTCGCCGCCGACTTCGTGTCGGCACAGGATCCGGCTTACACGCCGACTCGTTCGCCCTCGGTCCGGATATACCCACTCGGCACGACACGACGCCCACTCGGCTGTACACGACACCCAGTCGGCAGTACGGGACGCCCAGTCGGCAGTACGGGACGCCCGGTCGGCAGGGTCAGTTCAAGTGGGCGGTCTCGTTGACCGAGCGCACCACCGAGCCGCCGTCCGGGTAGAACTCGGTCACCGACACCGACGCGAGGTCGAGGTGGAGGTGGAACAGCAGCTCCGGTCCGACTGTCAGCGCATGTTGGAGCAGCGTCTTGATCGGTGTCACGTGCGACACCACCACCACGGTCCGCCCCGAATACTTCTGGACCAGTTGGTCTTTCGCCGCGATCACCCGCTCAGCAACCTGCGCGAAGCTCTCGCCGTCGGGTGCCGGGGCGGTGTAGTCGCCGAGCCAGCGGGCGTGTACCTGCGGGTCGCGGGCCGCGGCCTCGGAGAACGTCAGCCCTTCCCAGCCACCGAAGTCGTTCTCGATGAAGCCTGCATCCTCGATCACCTCGCCGCCGATCCGGTCGACGACGGCCTGCGCAGTCTGGCGTGCGCGGTCGAGTGGCGAGCTGACCACGGCAGCGACGTCGGCCTCAGCGGCGATGCGCGACGCCGCGGCGAGTGCCTGCTGTTCCCCCAGCTCGGTCAGCCGGGGGTTGCCCCGGCCCGAATAGCGTCGTTCGATCGACAGCGGCGTCTGGCCGTGTCGCAGCAACACCAGGCGCGTCGGTTCTGCACGCTGCCCCTGCCACGACGGCGTGGCCGCCGAACCGGAGCTCACGGTTGCGCCTACAGACCGGACTCGTTGGTACGGACGAGAACTGCGCCGCATTCCTCGCACCGGACCACGTCGTCTGCGAGGGCAGCGGCGATCGAGGCGAGGGTTCCGCGGTCGAGCTCCATCCGGCACGCTCCGCAGCGTCGCGCCCGCAGCAGTCCCGCACCGATCTTGCCCGCGGCGCGCTGCCGGTCGTAGATCGCCAGGAGGTCCGCGGGAATGTCACCGGCGATCGCCTCGCGGCGTGTGATCGCGACCTCGCGATCAGCGTCGACAGCAGCCTTCGCCTCGTCGCGTCGCTTCTCGGCGTCCGCGAGCTGGGTCTGCAGATGTTCGACGGTCGCCGAGGCGCGCTGCCGTTCGGCTTCGACGGCTTCCTGTCGTTCCATGACGCCGAGCAGGTCGTCTTCGAGTACGGAGCGGCGGCGGGCGAGGCTACCGAGTTCGTGCTGCAACTCCGACAACGCCTTGGGCGCCAGTCCCCCACCGGCGAGCAGCGCGGAGTCCTTGCGCTCGCGGTCGGCCATTCCGGTCACCTCGCTGTCGACGCGTCGATACTCGCGGGTGAGGTCTTCAGCGGAGATGTCGGCGCGCACAAGGTCGTCGCGAGTCGAGTCGATCTTGGTGGTCAGCTCGGCGATCTCGGCCACCTCCGGCAGCGATTTGCCGCGATGGTCGACGCGGGCAACGGCGGCATCGGCGTCGGCAAGGTCGAGCAGATGTCGCTGCGCGGACGGGTCGGCCTTCACTCGGCATCGACTTTCATGGGGGCCTCCTGGAGTTCACACGTTCGGTCAACGGTACGCGGTACCCACCGTCGCTCAGCAATCCGCATGCAGCGTGAACGGGTCGGTTGGCGTCGCGAAGACCTCGACGTCGAGTGCGAGCCTGTTCGCCAACAGTTCGGCAACCTGTGTGCACCACGGGAATTCGGTGGCCCAGTGCCCCGCGTCGACCAACACCGGTCCGCCCGCACGCAGCGCCTCGTCGACCGGATGGTGCCGCAGGTCGCCGGTCAGATACAGGTCGACGCCGAGGCCACGAACCGTGTCGAGCAGCGAATCGCCCGCGCCACCGCACACCGCAACGGTCTCCACGACGCGGCTGCGCTCCCCGGTGGCACGCACTCCCCACGGCGAGCGCAGCGTACCGGCTGCTCGCGTCACGAACTCCCCGACGGTCGACGGCGATGCGAGCCGCCCGACCCTGCCGAGACCCGTGTCCGAGTCGATGGCTTCTTCGGCAAGGATGTCGAATGCGGGCTCCTCGTAGGGGTGAGCGGCACGAAGTGCAGCGAGCACGGACCGGCGCAGACCGCGCGCCGCGACCATTTCCACCCGCGCTTCGTCGACATGCGTCCGTTCTCCCAGCGACCCGATCGTCGGATTGGCCGCACCTCGCGCCTCGAACTGACCGACGCCCACCACCGACCACGCGCAGTCGCGGTACTCACCGATAGCCCCGGCTCCCGCCGCGAACATCGCCTCGCTGACCTGCTCGGCGCTGCCCTCGGGCACCATGACGATCCACTTGTCCATGGGCGCCAACGGCGCGGGCTGCAGCGGTGAGGTGTCGACGACGCCGAGTACATCCGCGAGCGCATCCGACACTCCCGGACGTGCACTGTCGGCATTGGTGTGTGCGGTGAACAGCGCCGTGCGCGCGCGGATCAGCCGATGCAGCACAGAGCCTTTCGCGGTATCGGCGGCAACCGAGTCGACCCCGCGCAACAGCAGCGGATGGTGCGCGACGATGATGTCGACGTCGCCTGCGACCGCCGCGTCGACGACGGCATCGGTGACGTCGACGCAGATCAGCGCCCGCGCAACGGCTTCCGTGCGATCCCCACACACGAGTCCCACCGAGTCCCATGCCTCCGCCAGCCTCGGCGGGTAGACGCGATCGAGCAGATCGGCCACCGATCCCACCGATATCCCAGCATCTGATGTCCCGGTCACCGAAGTCACCGTTGTGGACTCATCCTTGTGCGTCATCGTCGACGTCCTTTCGTGCGCGGGCCAGTGCGTCGACCATTGCGGTGACGGTGGCGTTGTCGCGCACCGCGAGCCGCAGGTGATCGCCGTCGAGGCCGACGAAGTTGGCGCAGCTTCGCACACCGAAACCCGCTGCGCGAAGAGCATTCTTGACCGCGATGCCGTTCGGCGTCTCGATGAGCACGAACGGCGCCTCGGGTTGTGTGCACGTCCTGATCCCCGCCAGTGCGAGCCGGTCGAGCATGAAGTCTCGCTCGGCCGCGACGGCGCGCGCAGCGTCGTCGCAGAACCGTTGTCCCGCAGGGCCGACGCACTCGGCCAGAGCAGCGAGCGCGGGCGTCGACAACGGCCAGGGTCGACGTCCCCGGCTCAGCCGTTCGACGATCTCGGGCGACGCCAGGAGGTACCCCGCGCGCAGGCCGGCGAGTCCGAAAGTCTTTGTCACGCTGCGTAACACGACGATGTCGTCGTTACGCATCGACGCGAGGGACTGCGGCTCACGCTCGCCGGTGACCGGATCGACGGTGAGATCGGCGAACGCCTCGTCGACGACGAGTATTCGTCCGGGCCTGCGCATCGCATCGAGCGCGGCTCTGCTGTGCAACACCGACGTCGGGTTGGTCGGGTTGCCGACGACGACGAGGTCGGCATCGTCGGGGATGCGGTCGGCGATGTCGTCGGGGTCGATGCACCACGGCGGCGGCAACTGCACCTGGGTGATGGGGATTCCGGCTGCCCGCAGGGCGATCTCCGGCTCGGTGAACGAGGGTTGGACGAGCGCGGCGTGCCGAGACCCGAGCCGTGGCAGCGCCTCGAACCCGTCCGCGGCGCCCGCGAGCAGCATGACCTCGTCCGGATCCCGTTGGTGTAGTGCACAGATCGCAGCTATCGCGGCATCGGCGTGCGCGGTGCTCGGATAGGACGCGAGACGTGCACAGGCGTCGGCGATCGCGGCGCGGACGAACTCTGGCGCCTCACCGCGCACGTTGACGGCGAAATCGACGACACCGGCCTCCACGTCGACATCGCCGTGTCGGCTGAGGCGGTACACGCTGTCCTGCGGGGTCGTGCCTGCTGTCATAACCGTCGAGCCTAATGGTCGAGTGCCGACGGATCGGCCGACAGCAACACGCCATTCGGACACCCGCTGCGGTACATGTCACGATGGAGCCGTGACCTCTCCGGCAGATCCGCATGATCCGCGGACCGTACTGTTGTTCGACCTCGACGGCACGATCACCGACAGCTTCTCCGGCATCGTCAACAGCTTTCGCCACGCACTCGCCGAGGTCGGGGCACCCGAACCACCCGACGACGTCGTCGCGGGCGTCGCGGGACCACCGATGATCGACACGCTCATCGGCCTCGGACTCGACCAGGAGACCGCCGACGACGCGATGCGCGCCTACCGCAAGCGCTACACCGACGTCGGATGGCTCGAGAATTCGGTCTTCCCGGAGATACGCGAGCTCGTCGACGATCTCGCGACCCAGGGCCGGACGATGACGATCGCGACGTCGAAAAACGAGAACACGGCGCGAGCCATCCTCGAGCATTTCTCCCTCGCCGACCGCTTCGCGGCGATCTGCGGTGCCAGCGACGACGGCTCGCGGCGCAGCAAGACCGACGTGATTGCGTGGGCACTGAGACAATCGGGCATTACACCCGACCCGGACACCGGACTTCCCGACCATCCCGTCGTGATGATCGGCGATCGGTCGCACGATGTCGAGGGTGCCGAGAGCTTCGGAATCCCGACAGTCTTCGTCTCGTGGGGCTACGCTCGGGCCGGGGAAGGGGACGCTGCCTCGTGGCGCGTCGATTCTGTTGTCGATCTGCGTGAGGTCTTAGGTGTCTGATCAACTACACGTCTGTTTCGTGTGCACGGGCAATATCTGCCGGTCGCCCATGGCGCAGAACATTTTCCGATCTGCCATCGACGACGCCGGTCTCTCCGACCGGGTCCGCGTGACCAGTCGGGGTACCAGTAGCTGGCATGTCGGCGAACCCGCCGACAATCGCGCACGCACCGAGCTACTCGCCCACGGCTACTCCGACGCCCACACCGCAGCCCACCTGGCTCCCGACGACTTCGACGCCGACCTGCTCGTCGCGATGGATTCCGGCCACGCCAAGGATCTCGAACGCAAACGGCTCGGCGATCGTGTGCGGCTGCTGCGCAGTTTCGATCCCGACGCAGGCGACGACCTCGACGTCGCCGATCCCTACTACGGGACACAGGGCGATTTCGCGCTCACCCGTCAGCAGATCGAGGCGGCCGTTCCGGGCATGTTGGCCTGGGTCAACGACCGCCTGGGCAATACGTAGCCGCCGCAGCGTCGT
The DNA here is from genome assembly GCF_001665475.1 of Gordonia sp. 852002-51296_SCH5728562-b. Taxonomy (NCBI): domain Bacteria; kingdom Bacillati; phylum Actinomycetota; class Actinomycetes; order Mycobacteriales; family Gordoniaceae; genus Gordonia; species Gordonia sp. 852002-51296_SCH5728562-b. Next base: position 61,308 of record NZ_LZMI01000059.1, read on the forward strand.
ACATTGCCCCACACCGCCGATGTGTGCGGGCACCTCGGTACCGTTGAGGCATGCGCGTGCTCCGAACCTTCCTGCGACCTGGGTGGATTGCCCTGGCTGTGGTGGTCGTGGCATTCGCCGCGCTGTGTTTCTCCATCCTCGCCCCGTGGCAACTGGGCAAGAACAGCAGAACGAGCGAGCGCAACCACCTCATCGAGCAGGCCGTGTCGATCGCGCCCGTTCCGCTTGCGTCGGTCGCACCGGCCGGTAACGGATTCCGACCCGACACCGAGTGGCGCGAGGTGCACATCACCGGCACCTTCCTGACCGACAAGCAGGCCCTGGTCCGACTGCGTTCGGTCGAGGAACGTCCGGCCATCGAGGTCTTGACGCCCTTCCGGGTTGCGGGTTCGGACAGGGTGCTCGTGGTCGATCGCGGCTACATACGACCCGACCAGGGACAGACACCGGTCATACCTGCGCCGCCTGCGGGTGAGGTGACCATCGACGGTCGGATCAGGGCTGGCGAGGGCACGACGCCCGGTCGAGGCGCGGCGGTCGTCGACGGCGCCCTGTCGATGTACACGATCGATCCCACCGAACTGTCGCGCGCGACCTCCACCGGCATGGACCCGTTCTATATCCAGATCTCGCCGAACCAGCCGGGATCGCTCGGCGAGATCCCGCTACCCCAACTCGAGTCCGGCCCCTACCTCTCCTACGGGTTGCAGTGGCTCGCATTCGGGATCATGGCTCCGCTCGGAGCCGGATACTTCATCTACGCCGAGATCAAGCAGCGTCGTCGGGCACGTGGCACGGCGAACACCGCGACCACCACCTCGACGGATTCCGCTGCGGCAACCACGGATGCGCAGACTCCCGCCGCCCCGACCGCGGCGTCGGCGAGTGTCACCTCCGACCGCGCCGCGCGCCGCAAACGATTGCGCGCGGAACTGCGTGGCGACACCGTCGTCGACGACGCCGACCACTCCGACACGACGCGGATCGGTTTCGGCCCGGACACCGAACACGCACCCGACGACGTCCGCGACAAGCTCACCCAGCGCTACGGCGGCTGATCACCGACGCCGTCGTAGTGCACCTATCGCGTACGCGATCAACGCACTCGACGCCAGAGCTCCGATCTGGACCCGCCGCGACAGACGCGTCGTCGAATACAGATCCGCAACCTCCGGCAACCGACCGTCTCCGAGCGCAGGACGTTCTTCGACGCCGTGTGGGTACACCGTCCGACCCCCGAGACGAAGCCCGAGCGCCCCGGCGAACGACGATTCGACGACGCCCGCGTTCGGACTCGGATGCGCTGCGGCGTCGCGTCGCCATGCACGGAGGGCGCCTGCGCGGTCTTCTCCGAGCACGACGACCAGCACCCCGGCGAGCCGTGCCGGTACGAGGTTTGCAAGGTCGTCGAGACGCGCCGAAGCCCAACCGAATCGTCCGTACCTGTCGTTGCGGTAGCCGACCATCGAATCGAGAGTGTTGACGGTTCGATACGCGACCAGCCCGGGCACACCGGCGACGCCACCCCAGAACAGTGGAGCCACGGCAGCGTCTGAGGTGTTCTCGGCGATCGATTCGACTGCGGCACGCACGATTCCGGCAGCGTCGAGGCTCTCGGGGTCGCGACCGCACAGGCTCGGTACCAGTGCGCGTGCGGCGTCGATGTCGTCGACGGAGAGATCATCCGCGACCTCGCGGCCGACCCTGTTGAGAGTGGTGCCACCGAGCACGGCCCACGTCGCCACCGCGACGGCCGCAATCCGCACAGGTGAGGAATCGGCGCGCCGGGCGGCTCTGTCGACACCGACCCCGAGGGCGATCGACGCGCACACCGACGTCGCGGCGAAACCTACGCCCACCGCGCGCGAGTCGGCGTACACGGCCCGCTCGAGTCGACCGATCGCGCGCCCGAGACCCGCGACGGGATGCCACCGGCGTGGGTCGCCCACAGCGCGGTCGAGGAGGTAGCCGACGCACAGCCCGACCGGGACGTCGAGTGCTCGACCCACCGCGCGCGGACTGGAACTGGATGGGGCTCGACGCACCGCGTGATCGTATCGTCACCTCATGGCCAAACCCCGTCCCGCACCCGTCCCGGGTAGCCACCCCATCGACACCGGCACCGCCGAGGTGGTTGCCGATCCCATCTCGGGTGGCTGGCTGCTGCTGATCAACGGGACCCACAGCTCGCACATCCACCCCGACGATCCGTCAGCTCTCGATTTCGAATATCTCCGCCAGATGGCCGCGGTCATCGACGATCGGTATCCCGATACCTCGACGCCGCTGCGGGTTCTCCACCTCGGCGGGGCAGCCTGCGCGCTTCCGCGCACTCTGGCCGACCGCTACCCGCAGGCCAGGCAGGTTGCTGTCGAGATCGACGCGGAGTTGGCCCGATTGGTGCGCGAATGGTTCGACCTGCCGCGTGCGCCGCGCTTACGTATTCGCGTGGGCGATGCGCGGGCGGTGACCGAATCGCTGACGGAAGGTTCGCGGGATGTGGTGATCCGCGATGCCTTCGTCGACGCGCGCACACCGTCGCATCTGACGACGGTCGAATTCGTACAGGCGGTCAAAAAAGTGTTGACTCCCGGCGGGCTCTATCTCGCGAACTGCGGCGATGCGCGAACTCTCGATCTGGTGCGCGCCGACGCCGCCGCCGTCGCGGAAGTGTTCGCCAATGTCATGCTGATCGCCGATCCCGCGATGCTCAAGGGGCGGCGAACCGGCAACGTCGTCGTCGTGGGGAGCGACGACGACCTCGGTCCGTCGTCGGCATTGGTGCGCACCCTGCTGAGCGACCCGCTCCCCGCACGCACGATTGCGGGAAGCGAAGCGCGCGCGTTCGGGCGTGGGAAATACCTTCGCGATCCCGAACAAAGTGTGCGATAAGGGTATTCTTTATCGGCCGATACCCTCAGAATCGACCGTTTGAATGACACTTTCTTGGATACCTAGATCGATTGATGCGTTATCTCGAAGCCTGGTAGAAAATCCGTTCGAGGCTTCAGATCACATAGTCGATCCGGTCGAGCACGGCCTTCGCCAGCGCCTCGTCACCGGTGACGATCACCGCGCGCGGATCGGCATCACGCCGGCCTCCGACCAGACGCGCCAACTCGACTCCGTCGACGCGTAGGGTGACGTCGGCGGCATCGTCACCACCGTCGAATGACTCGACAAGCCCTGCACGCCCGTCCACCGCGACCCTGACCTCACGAGGTGCGACACCGGTGATCTCGAACCGGACCCTGCTGCCGTCGGGCGCCGACGCGCGCTTGCCCACCACGAAGGGCAACGACGACGAGATCTCGTCGAGTGCGACGCCCGCCGTAACGGGATCCGACGGCGAGTCGTCGCCAAGGGCGTCGCGCAGGTCGACCTCGTGAATCCAGCAGTCGAAGACGCGGATGCGCATGAATCGTCCGTAGGTGTCGGGGCCGGCCGGGGTGGCCGTCTGCGCGTCGAACTCGTCCTGCGTCATCGCCATGAGTGCCGCGGTGCGCACCTCGATGATCTCGTCGAGCGCAGCGAGCACCTCCTCCCGAGACTCGTCACGGAAGTAGTCGGCCCATCGCTCGTTGAGCTCGCCGATCGGATTCTTCACATGCGTTCGCGAGGTGATGTCGGCTGCGGCCTCCACATCCCGACCGTCGAGCATGCTCTCCGTGCCGATGATGTGGGCGACGATGTCGGCGTTGGTCCAGCCAGGGAGCACCGACGGTGCCGACCACTGCTCGTCGGTGAGTTGCGCCGCGAGTGACTGCAGCGCAGCCCACTCGGTGGTCAGAGCTGCGGTGATCGAATCCTTGTCGACGACGGTGAGCGGCATGTTCTCATCCTTCTGGGGGCTGTCGGCGCTGCGCGCCTACATGGCTGTCAGCGCATCGGCCGACACTAACGGTTCTCGAGGGATTGCAGCATACTGAGCAGCCGGAGCCGGGGCAGGAACTTCCTCGAGCGCGTCGCGGAACTGTTGCATGCTGACCCGCTCGGCCGAACCCCGAGGCGCGCGCATCGCTCGAACGAAGGGCGGCAGCGGGTTCGTCGCGCACCATCATGCGCTGACCGATGGCGTCGAGTTCAGCGGCGGTCGGCTCACGCAGACGCGATGGGCGTCAGCGCACCGGTTGGCCACAACTCGCGGGAGCGGCGGCCAGCGAACACCACTGGGCCGGCCGGGTCGGGCGATACGCCGACCCCACTCCGTTGCGCGCGGTGATGTCGCGATAGGCCGGCACCGCGTCCGTCGGTTGTCTGCGCAGCGTCGGATCTGTTTTGACGTCGACGGTGTACAGCCCGAATCGTGGTGTGTACGAACCCCATTCGTAGTTGTCGGTGAGGCTCCAATAGTTCAATCCGATGACCGGAATGCGGTCTGCACGCGCCCGCCCGACCCAGTAGACGAGGTCACGCAGATGATCACCGCGACGATAACCGTCGGGGCGCGGCTTGCCATTCTCGGTCGGCATGCCGGTCTCCACGACGTAGAGGGGTTTACCCGGGAAGCGCCGCGCGAGATCACGCAGCGAGTAGTAGATCCCGTCGGCCGATACCGTTGCGTTCCAATTCTTTCCCGTGGCGGCGTTGACCGCGCTCAGGTCGGTGACCGACGCCGAGTAGTAATAGTCGAGACCGATGAAGTCGAGAGAATCGCGCACCCGATCGGCAAATGCGGTGTCGACGATCGGCTCGACAGTCGGGACGTAAGCGATGTTCGACGACACCATGGCGGCGGGCTGACGCTGGTGGATGTATCGGTAGATCGACGTGTGCACGTCGACGAGGCGGTCGCGCATCGTTGCACTCGCAGCCGCGGAGAGTCCACCCATGCGCAGCTCGTTGACGATATAGATCGTCGGCTCGTTGATGGTGATCCACAGCGGGTTGTCATGGGCGTACCTGTCGACGACAAAGCGCGCGTTACGTAGCCACGCCTGCGGCGTCGAGGCATTCGCCCAACCGCCGCGCGCTGCAACCCATCCCGGATAGACCCAGTGATCGAGGGTGATCATCGGCCGCATTCCCGCGCTCACGATTGCCGCGATCATGTCGTCGTAGTACGCGAGCTCGCGACGGTCGATCACTCCCGGCTTCGGCTCGATGCGCGCCCACTCGACACCGACGCGATAGACCGTGACACCAAGGGACTTCGCGATGGCGATATCCGAGCGATAGCGATGACGAAAGTCGACGGCGGACCCCACCTTGTCGTCGGTCTTACCCGCGGCGACATATCTGGTCCAGTTACTGTCCGGCGACGACCCCTCGGACTGGAAACCCGACGACGACACACCCCAGAGGAATCCCGGAGGCAGGGTTCCGGGGTCGGCGGCCGGCAGAGGCTGCGCCCCCGGCGGCTGCGCCCCCGCCTGGGCGGGAAGTGCGCACACCGTCGCGACTAGCGCGACTACCAGCAATATCAGCGGCACGCCTGCGCCTTTCCTACGAAGAACCTCATGGGCTCCGCTACCTGCGGCTCTGCGACGCACCATCATGGCGCTCAGCATCGCAAACAAGACCCTCCGGTCGTGCCGAATCGGCACGACCGCACCAGAATGCTCCGCGAGACCTGAAGAGACAGCCAGGCGTCGACTACCGACAGCACGTGAATCCTCCGCCCGGATCACAGCCCCGCGTGTGCCGACCCTCTATCCTTGGCGAGTGCCGCGATCCGCCCGACGCCGTGCCTGGCGCACTGCACTCTCACTTGTCCTCGGCGTTCTCACCGCCGTCACTGTTGTCTCGGTTGCCGGGGCCGTCCCGGCGGCGAACGCCGTCGAACCGCTTCATCGGGTGGCCGACCTCTCCGGATGTGCCGGGCCGAACCGTCTCGCATCGGGGACGTCGAAACATACGACGACCGTCGACGGCGTCGAGCGCACCTACAGCGTCAACGTGCCCGCCGGTTACAGCGGGCAGTCGACGTACCCGTTGATTCTGGCGTTCCACGGGCACGCCGAACCCGCGGCGACCTTTGCACGGTTCACCGGTCTCGCGCAGCTCCCCGCGATCGTCGTCTATCCCGAGGGCCTGCGCGGAACCGACGGACTCGTCTCGTGGCAGGGTGCGCCGTACTCCTCGCCTCGCGCCGACGACATCGCGTTCACCCGAACGATCCTGCGTGAGATGCGGGCGGCGGCATGTATCGACTCGAGCCGGACGTACGCGGCCGGCCGATCGAACGGTGGCGGACTCGTCGCGATGCTCGCGTGCAGGCTGCCCGCCGAGTTCGCCGCCTACGCGGTGGTCAGCGGTGCGTTCTACGACGCCGGTCGTCCCAACTGCCCCGGCGCCCCGCCCGCATCCATCATCGATTTCCACGGCACAGCCGACCGAACGATCCACTACACCGGCGGCGTGCGACACGGCGGAGCCTATGTTCCCGTCATGGACTGGCTGTCGGGGTGGGCGGCACGCGACGGTTGCCTCACTCAGCCACTCGAGTTTCCCGTCAACCGCTACGTCACCCGCATCGACTGGCCGTTCTGCGCAGCGTCGGGTCACGAGATCACCCACTACCGCGTCAACGGCGGCGCACACGTGTGGCCGGGCTCCACCGGAAGCCCGTCACCGGCCGGGCAGCTGAGCAATTCGATCTCGGCAACGTCGTTGATCTGGCAGTTCTTCACCCGCCACACCAAGTGACACGATCTGCGCATTGCGGACCACAATTGTCCGCAATGCGCGCGACAATGACCCCATGCTCGATTCGTCTGCGCGACTACTCCAGCTCCTGTCCCTGCTCCAGATGCGCCAGGAGTGGTCGGGCGACGATCTCGCCACGCGACTGAACATCACCAAGCGGACGGTCCGCCGCGACGTCGACAAGCTGCGCGACCTCGGATATCCAGTCGACTCGACAGTCGGTGTCGGAGGCGGGTACCGGTTGGGCGCGGGCGCGGAGATGCCCCCACTGTTGCTCGACGACCAGGAGGTCCTCGCCGTCGCGCTGGGACTCAACGCGATCAGCAGCGCCGCCGTCAGCGATATGACCGAGGCTTCTTCGGGTGCACTGGCCAAGTTGCGGCAGGTGATGCCCTCACGGTTGCGGCATCGACTCGACGCCCTCACGCTCGATTCCCTTCCGCAGGGACCGCGCGACACCGAAGTGGCCGCAGAGGTGCTGTCCGACATCGCGACCGCGTGCCACCGCACGGAACGTCTGCGATTCGACTATCGACGCCACGACGGAACCGAGAGTCGACGCGAGGTCGAGCCATACAGACTGGTGCGCAAGGGATCTCGGTGGTATCTGGTGTCCTGGGACCCCGACCGCGACGACTGGCGTTCCTTTCGCGTCGACCGCATGACGGTCAAGACACCCAACGGGGCACGTTTCGTCCCTCGTGAACTCCCCGAAGGTGGTGCCGCCGCTTACCTGGCGCGCAGCCTCGGCGCTGCGTACCGGTCCGCCACCGCACGGGTGCGCATTCACGCACCGCTGGCCGTCGTCGAGAAGATGGTCGACGACGCTTGGGGCACAATCGAATTCGGAGATGGTTCGAGCTGCGAGCTCACGATCTACAGCACCTCGCTCACTTCTATCGCACGCTGGTTACACGCTTTCGACTCCGACTTCTCGGTTCTCGAACCCGCGGCGCTGCGTGCCGAATGCCGCGCCGTTGCGGAACGCCATGTGCAGCTCGCCGAACGGTACCGCCGCGCCTGACCCCCGCGCGAGTCGCCGTGATGCGTCCGTGATGCCGTAATCACGAGTGGGCCACGCCGCGGTGTGCTGGCTAGTGTGGCGACAATGCGGCTCCTGGTCACCGGTGCAACCGGATATGTCGGCTCACGACTCGTCGACGCCCTTATCGCGTCCGATCACGAGGTCGTCGTCGCGTCGCGATCGCCAGAGCGGTTGTCGCGGTACGGATGGTCCGACGACGTGACCGCGGTCGAGATGGACGTCGACGACCCCGATTCGGTAGGTGCCGCCATCGACGCGGCCAGCCCCGACGACCACCCGGTCGACGCCCTGTACTACCTCGTGCACGGCATCGGGCAGGCCGACTTCGCCGACGGCGACCGCGCCGCCGCACGCTCCGTCGCACAGGCGGCCCGCAGTCGAGGCATCCCTCGCATCATCTACCTCGGCGGTTTCGTGCCCGACGGCGACGAGATGTCGGCGCACCTACAGAGCCGCGCGGACGTCGGTGAGGGACTCGCGATCGACGGCGGCGCCGAACTCGTCTGGTTGCGTGCCGCGGTGATCCTCGGGGCGGGCTCGACGTCGTTCGAGATCCTGCGCTACCTCGCCGACCGCTTCCCGGTGATCCCCGAGCCAGGCTGGATCGACAATCCGATGGACCCGATCTCCATCCGCGACGTCATCCACTACCTCGTCGCGGCCGCCGACCCGTCACTACCGGCGGGCTCCTACGACATCGCCGGTCCCGATACCGGCGTCTACCGATCGATCCTCGACGAGTATCTCCGCGCGGTCCGCATGCCTCGACTACGCGTGCGCGTTCCGTCGATCAGCACCCGGCTCGCGGGTAAGGTCGGGGGCATCATCACGCCAGCCCCAGCAGCATTGACCGAAGAACTGGTCACGTCGCTACAGTATCCGATGCGCGCCTCCGAGCACCGCATCACCGAGTTCGTGTCCCCACCGACCGGAGGTCTCACCACCATGCGAGACGCCATTCGCGCGTCGGTCGAGTCGCCTTATCCCCGTCCGGTTTCCGAGCTCGACGATCTGCACCACCTCGCCGACACCGACCCCGACTGGGCGGGCGGCGACCTACTGCGAGCCCGCCGCGCAGCGCTCGGCGCGGTGTTCGGCGTGATCGGAACCGTAGCGGGCGTGACGCTCGTCGCCCGGCGTGTTCTCGGGCAGTTCCTGCCCTGATGTCGACCGCCTCCCTGCCCCGGTCGGTGACCCGGCTCCTCGACGCTGTCGCCGTCGACCGCAACACAGACCAACCCATCTATTCGACGCGCCGTCGGCTCGCCGTGGTCGGATTCCTGCTCATCGGCGCCGTCTTCCTGGGGGTCTCTCTCTCGGTGACACCCGGCGACACCGCGTTCTACCCGCTGACACTCGGCCTCGCGGCCACCTGGATCATCGGGGCGATAGCCACCAGCAGGCTCTCTGCCGGAAGGTTCTCCCTCGACGGCGATGGCTCGACGTCGGGCGCCGTTGCGCTCGGAGTGGTCGCGGGCGTCGCGATGGGCGCGGTGTTCGTCATCGGAGCGTTCCTCACGAAGCTGATCGGACCGCTCAGCGAACTGGTCAGCAACGTGCTCGCCTTCGCCGACTACGGCAGCATCGCGATCGTCACCGCGATCACCCTGATCAATGGCGCCGCAGAGGAATTGTTCTTCCGCGGCGCGGTGTACTCGGCGGTGCGGCCGCATCACCCGGTCGTCGTGTCCACCGTCGTCTACACGATCGCGACCCTGGCCAGCGGAAACGTGATGCTCGGGTTCGCCGCGATACTCCTCGGCGCGGTGTGCGCGATCCTGCGTCGCTGCACCGGCGGCGTGGCGGCACCGATCTGCACACACGTCGTCTGGTCGACGATCGTGCTGTTCGCCCTGCCGCCGATTTTCGGGTGACCCCGGTTTGCTGCTGACCCCAGGACTTTTCCGGCCCTCCGCCGCGGACCCGCGTCGTAGATGTGTGTCCGATCGAAGGATGTGTGTGCTGCAGCACCCACATCCTTCGATACGACACACATTCAGGGTGCCGCTTGGCTGCCTGAAGCTTGCAGTTTGGGTTCCGACCTGCCGACCGGCTAGATTCGTGTGTTGACGCGCGAGGCTTGGGCCCGACGACGCGTCGAGCGCGTATAGCTCAGCGGTAGAGCTCTGGTCTTACACACCAGCGGTCAGGGGTTCGAATCCCTTTGCGCGCACTCCACCTGCGTAAATGCAAATTCAACCAGTCGATCTACGGTTTAGATCACGTTTTACCGGTAAGACAACCACCGGCACAGCCGCCGGCAAGGGACCTCCTCGACACCCATGTCGAGGAGGTCTTTTCATGTCCGCACCCACCGTCATCACCGACCCCTGGATCGAGCGCCTGATCGCCGCAGGCGTCCTGAGCCCCGGCGCCCGTGGCCTCACCCGCGAGGCCGCAGCGCACCAGTACAACAGCGCCAACGCACTCACACCCGAGGATGACGATTTCCTCTACACCCCGGGCCAGGCGCAGGTCGTCGCCCGCGACGCCCTCGCCGTCATCGGCATCGACATCGATCCCGCTACCCGCGTCGTCCTCACCGACGGCCGCGCCGGTCCGCGGTGCACCTACTACCTGCTCAATCCCGGCCAGATCGACTGCGCCGTGGAGCAGCACAGGCTGGCCACCGGCGAGAACATCAGCGCCGACGCCCTGATCGAGGCCCTCCCGTGGGAGTGACCATCACCGCCGCCGAGCGTCTCGCCGCCCGCGCCTGGGACATCGCCGAGCATCACCGCCTCACCGGTGATCACGCGCTCACACAGGCGATCTGGGCCCTGGAGGACGCCATCGACCACCACACCACCGACGCCGGCCACGCGGCCTGGCGCGTCGAGATTCTGATCGGAGAGCTGCCATGACCACCACCACCAGCGAATTACGTTGCTACATAGCATGTCTCGCCTGTTACAACGCGGGAACCCTGCGCGGCGACTGGTACGACGCCACGATGGCCCGCGACATCACGCCCCGCGAGATCCACGGCGGCCGCGACACCTCGCATGAGGAGCTTCGGATTCTCGATCTCGATGGCGACTGTTGGCCGGTCAACCGCGAGATGAGCCCGCACGAGGCCACCGAGTGGGCCGAGTGCATGGACGAGGTCGACGAGCACCGGCGGCCCGCGTTGGCCGCCTGGGTGCGGTCGGGCTCGTATACCACCCAGGGCGACACCGACCTGCCGGTCGTATCCGACTTCGAGGAGGCCTACTGCGGCGAATGGATCGACTTCGAAGAGTTCGCTTGGTCGTTCATCGTCGACACCGGAATGCAGGACACGTGGCCGGAAGAGGCTCGCAGCTACTTCGATTTCCACAGCTGGACAAGGGATCTCGCGATGGACTACTCCGTCGAGTCAGCACCTGGAGGTGGGGTCTACGTGTTCCGGTCGCTCTGATTGTCGGACCTGATCGCCAGAATGACCGCCATGACCCTCCACGTCCACGGCCGCGATCTGTCCGTCGGAGACAGAATTATTCGCTTCACTAACGATGCGGACGTGATAGTCACCGGCATCGAGGCCACGGCAAGCGGCGGCATAGTGCTGTCGCTCGATGTCGTCGACGTCCCTGGCGACAGTGTGGCCGGCTCGACGTACTTCATCACCGGCCCCGACGCCATCTACACCGTCGACCGGCCTTGATCCACACCACGACCCCTGTCCGGGGCGGCGCCCGCGATGGCCGGCCGAAAAGCGTGGCAGGCCATCGTGGTCAAGGCATTGTGGGTCACGTACCGACCACCAGAGAGGACGCCACAGCCATGACAGCCCATGATCCGCTGCACGTCGAGTTCCACCTGCCCGACGCCAGAGCCGCCCGGCTGCTCGACCTGATGATCGCCCGCGCCGGCGGCGACCCCGATGTGTGGCTGGCCAATCTCATCGAGACCCACCGCCTCGACGCCGCCGCCCAGGCGCCGGCACAGTTGGCCAGCCTCGTCGAGTTCATCGCGGCCTCCCGCCCCGCCACGTCCCCCGGGATGCCCGGCCATCCCGACACCGCGCCGAACGCCCCGGCCGCCCGCGGACGGAAACGGCCAACCCGGGCCGTCCGCGGCAATCCCGCCTGGCGAGAGGCCGACCGATGACGCGGCCCCGCCCGCTGTGGCTGTGGGCCGACGAGCACCCCGACGCCTGCCAGGTGCTGCTCGATCCCACGATCCACGTGCTCACGTCAGAAGAGGGCGCCGACGGCAAGCGGTTCGGGACGCTGGCCGTGCCCGCCGGCTGGGTGCCCGCGGCCAACGAGCTGCACCGCGGCATCACCCAGCTGGTCGGCGACTACGCGCTCATTCAGGCCGGTCAGAAGGGGTACGGCCTACGGTGGCTGACCACTGTGGACCATGTCCCCGGTGTCCGCGCGCTCAAGGACAGCGCCTACGAGATCACCGCGGGCCTCTGCACCGTGTGCGGCCGTACCGGCGTCGTGCCGAACCCGCCTCGGTGCAAACACCATCCGCGTCGCACCACGCCTCACGCGATGGCCCGGCCACCCGTCGACGATGATCACCTCACGGACGCTGAGGTCGCCGAAATCCGCCGCCGGATTGCCCTCAGCAACGCTCATCCGGAGGCCGGCACAAGCATCGACACCATCAACGACCTCCACAATTTCTTCCGCTCCCTCGGCGCCGTGGCCGCCGCGTACGTGGACGAGATCGAGGCCAAGGAGCGCGACCGCTGACCTCGCGGCCAACCACTCATCGGAGGAAACGCATGTCCGACAACACCGCACCGACCGTCATTGACGCCGCCGAACTCACCCTGCTCGTCGGCATCCCCGGTGCCCCCGCCTATGACGCCTACCCGATCGACCTCGCCGATCGGGACGAGGCACGGCAGGGACTGTCCGACCTTCCCGCCGAGGCCTCAGCGCTGGTCGCTATCGAGTTCGACGACCCCGAGGAGCGGGGCAGCCGCATCGTGCTGGCCGACGCCGGTCTCGACGCCGCGCAGTTCGTCGACGACGAGGACGGCCTGGTCGCCGTCGACGACGTGCTCGCTCAGCTCGCCCACCTCCAGCACGTCCTGCTGACCGGAGAATCCTGACTACCGACCACGATCCCCGCGCTCCTGGCGCGGGGATCTGCTTTCCACCGATCGGGCGACACTCTTGCTCACCAGGCCGTGCGTGTCGGTCCCGCTGACTACTGTTGTATCGGACACCAGGAGGCGAACGTGGCGGGCAACAAGGCGCTGAGCAAGGCCCAATCGGCCAAGCGCGACGAGTGGTACACCCAGCTCGTCGACATCGAGAAGGAATTGCGCCACTACCGGCCGCAGTTCGCCGGGCAGGTCGTGCTGTGTAACTGCGACGACCCCTACGAGTCCAACTTCTTCAAGTACTTCGCGATGAACTTCAACCACCTGGGGCTCAAGAAGCTCATCGCGACCTCTTTCGTCGGCTCGCCGATCATGGGCTCCCAGCTCCCGCTGTTCGAGGCCGCCGGAATGCGTGACGCCGAGCCGACCAAGACCGCCTATAAGGTCGAGATCACCGCAGTCACCGACCTCAACGAGGACGGTGCGGTCGACCTACTCGACGTCGAACAGCTCCTGCGCAGCGATGCCAACGTCGTGACGCCGCTGTCAGGCAGCGGCGACTTCCGCAGCGACGAGGTCGTGGCGCTGCTCGACGAGGCCGACATCGTCGTCACCAATCCACCGTTCTCGCTGTTCAAGGATTACCTCCGCCAGCTCATCGACCACGGCAAGAAGTTCCTCGTGCTCGGCGACCAGAACCACGCCAAGCACTCCGAAATCTTCCCCTACGTCACGCAGAACAAGCTGTGGTTCGGTTACGACAACGGCGGCACCAAGTGGTTCCGCGTCCCGATGGACTATGAGATCGCCACCGACTCTCGGACGAAGATCGTCGACGGGGTCAAGTTCCTCAGCATGGGACGCATCTACTGGTACACCAACCTCGACACGACCAAGCGTCACGAGCCACTGACTCTGTACAAGCGCTACAAGGCAGCCGAGTACCCCACCTACGTGAACTACCCGGGCATCGAGGTCGACAAGGTCGCCGAGATCCCCTTCGACTACGACGGCGCGATGGGCGTGCCCATCACCTTCCTCGACAAGTACAGCCCCGAGCAGTTCGAGATCGTCGGCATCAGCACCCAGGACGCCGAACCCATGAAGAAGTACGCCGCGCCCGAGGACTACGCCAAGAACGGGAAGAAAGTCGGCGGCACCGGCAAGCTGTTCATCCCGATCGGCGACGGGAAGTACGCCGGCGTCTACGAGCGCATCCTCATCAAACGGATCGGAGACGCCTGATGGACATCGACCTGCACCCAGTGACCATCCGTGAGGTGATCGAGGGCTACACAGACGACGGCGAGGGCGGCGTCTCCGGCTACGGCGGCCAGCTCAACATCCGGCCGCCCTACCAGCGCGAGTTCGTCTACAAAGAGAAGAAGCGCGACGCGGTGATCGACACCATCTTCAAAGGGTTCCCGCTCAGCATCTTCTACTGGGTCGAGAACGACGACGGCACCTTCGAGATCCTCGACGGCCAGCAGCGCACCATCTCGCTGAGCCAGTATGCCAGCGGCGACTTCTCGGTGGACGTCAACGGCAACCTCAAAGGCTTCCCCAACCTGACCGCCGACGAGCGCGAGAAGTTCCTCGACTACGAGCTGCTGGTCTACCGATGCAAGGGCACCGACTCGGAGAAGCTCGAATGGTTCCGCACCATCAACATCGCCGGCGAGGTGCTCGTCGACCAGGAGCTGCTCAACGCGACCTACCACGGCCCGTGGCTCTCCCATGCCAAGTCGATCTTCTCCAGGACCGGCGGCGCCGCCTACGGCCTGGGTGAGAAGTACCTGACCGGCGAGTTCAACCGGCAGAAGTACCTGGAGACGGCACTGAAGTGGATCTCCGAGCGTGACGGTCTCGACCATCACAAGCAGTACATGGCTGCCCACCAGCACGACCAGAACGCCAACGAGCTGTGGTCCTACTTCCGCAGCGTCATGTTCTGGGTCGAGGACACCTTCACCGTCCAGCGCGCCAAGCTGATGAAGGGGCAGCCGTGGGGTCCGCTCTACAACGTCTACGGCTCCAAATCCGTGGACACCGCCGCTCTCGAAGCCGAGATCGCAGGCCTCGTGCAGGACAAGGAAGTCACCAGCAACCGCGGCGTCTACCAGTACGTCCTGTCCCGCGATCCGAAGTACCTGAGCCTGCGCCAGTTCGACGACGACCAGCGCTTGGCGATCTACGAGCGGCAGGGCGGCCGCTGCGCCAACGGCACCAAGTGCAAGACCGTTGGCAACGACGACGGTAAGCAGGTGTTCGACATCGCGCAGATGGACGCCGACCACATCGTCCCCTGGTCCAAAGGCGGCAAGACCGAGGAGCGCAACGGCCAGATGCTCTGCATCGCATGCAACCGGTCGAAGGGAGACCTCTGAGCGATGGCCAAGACCGACAGCCAGCCAACCATCTGGCGTCAGCAGCCTCACACCAAGGCCAAGCACGACATCCTCACTCGCTATCTCGGCGCTTGGTTCGGCATCTTCGGACGCTCACGTTTCCACCAGGCCGTCAACCTGCTCGATGGATTCGCCGGACCTGGCACATACGAGAACGGTGAACCCGGCTCGCCGATTCTGGCGATCACCACACTCCTGAGTCATCGGGACTTTGACTCCTACAGCGACACCCGGTTCAACTTCGTCTTCAACGAGAGGGACCCCGCGAGGTACAGCTCGTTGACGGACGTCGTCACCAATACCCAGGCGGCACGAGCCCCGTGGCCGGCGAACGTGCGAGTCGCCGTGCGAAATGACGACTTCCAGGACCTTGCCCGTCAGCTGCTGGACTCCATCGGCCCCAACAAGCAGCTCGCGCCCACCTTCGCGTTCATCGACCCGTTCGGGTACCGCGACGTGCCCATGTCCACGATCCGAGACCTAGTCAGCCACCGGTCGTGCGAGCTGTTCATCTACTTCGACTTCAACAGCGTCAACCGTTTCGCCACCGCGGGCAACGTCGACGAGCACTTCTCAGCACTGTTCGGGTGCGACGAATTCAAGAATGCCCCGCCCGAGGGCCTCGCGCGCGCCCAGTTCATCCACGACCTCTACGAGAAGCAGCTGCGCAAAGAATGCGACTTCGCCCATGTCTGCAGTTTCAGGATGATCAACTCCAGTGGGCACACCGGCAGCTACCTCTTCTTCTGCACCCGTGACGACCAGGCGTACGACAAGATGAAGCAGGCGATGTGGGCGCTCGCGCCCGGAGGTGCCTACGCGTTCGACGACCGCCTCGCCGGCCAGGAAGTCCTCTTCGGCAACGACGCCAACACCGGCCCGCTCCAGGACGAGCTGGCCCAGCACTTTGCGGGCCGGACGATCCCCGTCGACGAAGTAATCCGGTACGCCGTCACCCAGACCCCATTTCACAGCGGCCAAGTCAAGACCAAGACCCTCAAGCCGATGCAGAAGGCTGGCCGCATTACCTCGCCGAATCAGAAGCGCACGAACACTTTCCCCGACGGGACCCTGATCACCTTCCCGGTGCTGGACTGATCAGGCTGAGACGCACGCCAGCTCTGGCATGTCGTCCCATGTGCGTCCGCCCAGCTCGCGACCGTTGGCCTTGGGCGTCCGCCCGCCCCACTGCTTGAAGAAGAACGCCACCCCCGCCTCGACGCACTGGTCGCGGATCTCCTCGACCCACGCCGGGTCCATCGGACGCGCCCGCGGCCCCGACTCGCCGCCAGCGATCACCCAGTCGATCCCGCTGAGGTCCAGACCTGGTAGCGCAGTCAGCAGGGGCTCGCACGAGAGGAACCTCGTCGCCGCCGGCACTGACCGCAGATGGTCGATGCGGTCGACGACGTCCGCAGACTCCACCGATACGCCCATCCAGAGGTTATCCGGCCAGTCGAGCCTGTCGGCGATGCGGGCGAGGCGGTGCGCGCGCTTGGTCAGCACCTGGTAGGTGTGCTGCGGCGTCGCACGGATGACGTCGAACACGTCCTCGATGAAGTCCAGGGGCACCTTGGCGTGGAAGAGGTCGCTCATCGAGTTCACGAACACGACTTTCGGCGCTCGCCAGCGCAGCGGCTGCTCCAGTGCACGCGGGTGGATCGTGACGCCGAAACCCGGGCCGGACGTTCGCGGGTCGCCGTCGTTCTGGTACTTCTCGGCACCCATCGCCTTGAGCCGCTTGGCCAGGGCCAGCGCATAGCAGTTGTCGCAGCCTGCGGCGACCCGGTCGCAGCCGGTGACGGGGTTCCAGGTGACCTCGGTCCACTCGATCGCACTGTTGGTCGCCACAACCCCACCTTTCACATCAGTCACATGAAGTCTGTACGGCATCCGCCCATGTGGCAACCCCCGGGGTGCGCCCATGCCCGGCGCTCTAGTCAAGCGACCGGCCAGATTCAGGCCTGGAACGCGTCGTCTATCCAGTCGTCGCCGCGGTAGATGGCGTCGACCATCATGCCCATCGTCGTGTACCCGGTCGCAGTGAGCGGCGCTGCTTCCCCGTCGCCAGACTCACCTGAGCCGTCGGCCCCCGTCCCGGCCGCGACCTTCAGGAACTTCATCCGTCCGGCCGCCCGGCAGTGAACCGCCACGGTCCCGCCGTCGGGGAAGTAGTGGCTGAGGCGCTCCACCACGACGTCGTCGGCGGGGTCATCGTCGATGCACGCCACGGTGTTGCGCACCCACGGGTACTCCACGTCGCGGAACTCCGCTTTGCGATTGTGCTGCGCGTACCCGAACGTAGCGATCGTGCGCGGGTCCCGCGTCTCGTGCCGCGCGTCCCACTGGTCGGCGAGCTGCTTCATGAAGAAGTCGTAACCGGAGTCCACCAGGTCTCCGTCGCCGGCGTAGAGCTGCCTGACGACGGAGGTCTCGAAGTCATCAGGTCCGGGTCCCGTGCGCACTCGGTGCACGACTGCTCCCGGCTCGACCGAGAAGGAGTCCATCACGTACCGCACCGGGCGCTCGCCGGTGGCACGGAAGGAGTCGACGTCACCCTCGCGTGCGACCAGCTCGATCGTCCAGTCGTAGTACTTGCCGCCGCGGACCCCGTACCGCACGTGCAGCTCGGTGTTCACCGGGTTGCCGTTGCCGTAGGCGCCCAGCGACCCGGCGAACTCGTTGTACTCCACGCCGGATGTCGGCACCTTGTAGGGGTTCTTCTCAGTCACGCCCCGAAGGTATCGCTGGCCACCGACAATCACCCGGTCGAATCACCTGTCCGCAAGCCGGTCGCTGGCCGTATACCCGATCACCGGGCAGTCGATCTGGGTGACCTCGTGTCCGTAAGACCCGCCCAGCGTGCCTTCTCGTTCGCGGCACCTCGAACGCACACCATCGAGTGAATAGCGGGTCCGTACTCTCAGATGAGTCAACCCCGGTGTCTCGATCACCGGGGTTGACTCATCTCGCCACAAGACCTCAGCAAGCCCGGCGCAGGCTCCGCACGATCTCTGTCGCACGCGACAGCATCTCCTCGACCTCCTTGAGGCGTGCCTGGACGTCTTCTTCGGGTGCCGGCCCCTGACCGCGGTCCACGACCGCCCAGCGCCGCGGCGCGTCAAGCCTTTCCACGAGCCCTTCGTCAATCAGTGGCGCATAAGCGTTGCGGATCGTCTGCACGCCTCCGACGCCGAACATTTCAGTCAGCTCCGCAATCGTCGGCAGAAGGTCACCGGGATTGCTCCGACCAACCTCCTCCCGGAGGAATGCCGTGATCGGCTCGTGTAGTGGAGTTCTCACCATTTCTATCTCCTTGATCTGAGCGTAACGCTCATTTTTGAGCGCTACACTCAGATTAGCACTATGTCGTCACGTGCACTCCGTCCATCTGGGGTACACCCTGGCGAGACGGTATACATCAACTTCATTCTTCGTAACAACAAGGTCCATTTTCTATTCGCTTGACACTTTCCAATCAGGGTCATAGACTTAGGTGGTACACGACGCACGGTGCCGCGACAGACACGGACTAACGAAACGGAGAGATAGAAGAATGAGCAACATCACCATCGAGGACGCTACGGAGATCATCGAATCGGTCGAGATCCCTGACTTGAGCGCGCAGGCGGCGATCGACAAGGGCCTGGTCGTGGCACCTTCCGTCGAGGCTCGTTACGATTCGCAGACGGACTGGGTCGAGGTCGCCGTGAACGGCGAGGGCTGGAACGTCGACTCAGCTTTTATTGAGGTCTGCGACGGGCTCGTCGACAGCGACGACATGACTGTCGCAATCGAGGAAGTGCTAGCCAGCCTCCAAGACGCCGACAGTCCGCGAGTCCCTCTGGAGGACCTCACTGCATTGGTGACGGCCGACAGTCCGCATGCGGGATTTGCGCCTCTCACCACTATGGCGCAGTCCATGCGTGACGATGCGATCGCGGCGCAGTCGATGGCGTTCTACGCCAACCACGGAAGCGTCGACGTGGTCGTCGAGCGCTCGCATGGCTGCCGTCAGTGTGGCGAGTGGCATCACCTGAGTGGCCCCATCCACACGGGATCGATGGTGGCCTGGTCGCAGCAGCAGGGTTGCGGCGCAATCATGGGGCCTTCCAGCCGCACGGTCGAGCTCGACATCGAGGGTGGGACCGTGAGCGCCGAGGATGTCGACGAGGCGAGCAACGCGCTGACCGAGGCTGCCAGCGAGGTCCTCGCCGAGGATCTCGACTGGATTGAACGCGACGCACCGCGCTGGGCTGCCCAGATCGACAATGCTGACTGGGAGGATGCCCTCGCCTACGACGGCACCATCTTCCAGGACGAGGCGATCGTCGACGGTGTGCGGGAAGCCGGCTATCAGGCGGTGGTCGACGTCCTCGTGACCTATGGGGTCTGCGTCAGTGAGGATGAGGCCCGCGAGCGTGTGCTCTCGGCCCTCACCGAGGCCGTCATCAGAGCGGCCTGACCTGCTGGACGACGAAGGGCCCGGAGTCAGAGATGAATCCGGGCCCTTCTCTGTACCGAAAGGGATTTACCATGAGCTACAGCGCCGGAGGCGGCAGCGTGGCCGGTCAGCGCGTCGGCTACCGCCGCGTTTCCTCTGTCGGCCAGAACGCCGATCGTCAGCTCGACGGCGTTCTGGTCGACAAGCTCTTCACCGACAAGGCCAGCGGCAAGGATGTCGACCGCCCGGAGCTGCAGAAAGCGCTCGACTACGTCCGCGAGGGGGACGCTCTCGTCGTCCATTCGATGGACCGCCTCGCTCGCAACCTCGACGACCTGCGCCGCATCGTGCGCGACCTGACCGACAGGGGCGTCCGGGTCGAGTTCGTCAAGGAGGGGCAGGTCTTCACCGGCGAGGACAACCCCATGAGCAACCTCATGTTGAGTTTGCTAGGCGCGGTCGCAGAATTCGAGCGCTCACTCATTCGCGAGCGCCAGCGCGAGGGGATCGCGCTGGCCAAGGCTGCGGGCAAATACCGTGGCGGGCAGCCGAAGCTGACCGACGAGCAGGCGGCGGAGGTCTCCCGGCGTCATGCCGGCAGCGCGGGCGAGACGGTCGCCGCCTTGGCCCGCGAGTACGGCGTCAGCCGGCAGACGGTGTATCGCTATCTGGCGCTGGCTCAGGACAGGTCGACGACGTGACCACCCGTCGCACGGTGCCGTTGGAGGCGGTGATCGAGCAGTACCTGCGTTCGAGGTGCGCGGAAATCGGCCTGCTCTGCTGGAAATTCACCGCCCCTGGGCACCGGGGCGTCCCCGACCGCGTCGTGATGGGTCACGACGCCCGCGGCGACGCCGTGACCCTTTTCGTCGAACTCAAGCGCCCCGGTGCCAAGCCCCGTCCGTCGCAGGTCGCCGCGATCGAGGACATGCGCGCCCACGGCACCCACGCCGTCGTCGCCGACACCAAGGCTGCCGTGGACGCGCTGCTGAGCGATTACTTCACCGACCCCACGATCCCCATCGCCGAGCGCGATCCATGCGCCGCGCCGCTGCCGGGCACTCGGCCACCCAGGATCGACGCGACCAAGCTGTTCGGCTAGTCGTAAGGACGCTGGCGAGCGCGTCGCCGACCTCGCCCGCGAATTCATCGGTCTCCTGGCAGACCGTCCATCCCGCGCGCTTCCTTTGGGTATCAATCCGCGATCGGCGTGATCGTGTCCGGCTCAGTAGAAACCGTGACCACACCGTGGCTCGGCCTGGTCAGCGGCAGGGTCGCCAGGTGCTTCTTGAGACGGTGGGACATCGGCATGAATGTGGCGAGGGTCAGGCCGCCCGACACGACCGCCCCCACCAGCGGTACGACCTTCGCCGCGCTCTTGGCGAAGATCTGCGTTGTCATGCGGACGCCCAGTAGCGTTGCGACCTTCTTGACCGCTGGATAGATCGCGCCTTTGGTCAATGCTTGTCGGGGCAGTTGCTTTGCGACCTGCTGCGCGATCAACGCCGAGACCCGCGCCACGCCAGCCTGAGCCACGTTCACTCCGAACATGACGCCGATGAACAAGGTGAGCATGCTCTCCGTAGCGGAGTCCAACCCGTCTGCCTCATCATCACCGAAGAGCTCGGGCCAACTGTAGATATAGGCGAGCTTCTGGACGACACGCAGGATGTGGCCGTAGTACTGCGCGACATCCGCCGGAACGGTGCCGAACGCGGCGAACCCGCCGGGGATACCCGCGGCGGCCGAGATGGTCGTGACTCTGCTGGTCTCGTTCTTGATCACACTGTTGGCGATTCGATTCGCCACCTCGAGCGGTACACCGGCCTCGGCAGGACTCGTGGCGACGGCCTTGTTGACCTGCTCGTCGGAACAGAAGCGCTTCAGCTCGCTGCGCAGGTACTTCTCCCGGTTGATCCTTACCCCGGGCATCTGAGCGGATGCACGCAGCGTCTGCTCGAACTTCGATGACGGGACGACCTGTTTGTCTTTGGCCATGAGAGAGAACCTACTGCAAAGGGGCGACATCCAGTGACGACGTCATTATCCGATCAGCGCGGCGGCCTTGTGGTCGATGCGGTGGGCTTCAACGTCACGCTGAGACAGACCGCCTCGGTTGGTCGGCTCGACATACCAGGTCAAGTGCATCGTGTTCTGGGCTCGTGGACTTGCCAGCGCACGGGCTTCCTCACGCGTGAACAGCCAGACGGAGTCGTCGCTGAGCAGCACGGTCGCGAGCAGTTCCGCGCGCAGGTCGGCCGGGAACGACCAGCCGAGGGAGTGCGCTCCCTTGCCGCCAGCCTTCACGGGCTTGTCCATGGCTTTGACCTGGATAGTCCGCGCCTGGGTCTCCGACGGCGAATACGCCACCAGGTCGACACCCGAGTCCGTGGTCAGCCGGGCGCTATCGATCCCGAGTCGGAGGAGCCGATACTGGACAAGAAGTTCGCCCGCGGCACCTATGTGAAGCGTGCTCAACATCGACCCCCTACTGCGGCAACCACTCATGGATACATCGTCGGCGGAAGCACAGTTCGCTTCTCCTACTTGAACAATAGAGATGCTCCCGGCCAGCTACTCGTCGCGCCTCCCCAACCTCACGACGGCATAGCCGCTGACAAGCACCCCCTCGACACCCACGTCGAGGAGGACCAGATGCTCGCCGTCACGACAGACACAGCCTGGATCAACCGCAGAATCAGGCGCGGCCTGCTGTCGCCAGCCGCCCGCGGGATGACCGCAGAGGACGCCGCTCGCCAGCACAACGAGGCCACGCACTCGACCCCCGTCCGACGCCGATTATCTCAATTCGCCTGACACCGCCCAGCGCGTCGCTCACGGCGTTCTACGCCTCGTCGACATCGAGATCGCAGACCACCACGACGTCGTGCTCACCGACACCGACAGCACCGGGCCCCGACGCTGGCGCGTACCGGGGCAACCTCGGCCAGGTCGAGGCCGCGTGCGAGCAATACCGCGTGGTCAACGGAGGTTCCCTCAGCGCCGACCCACTCATCGACGCACTGTCATGGGTGTGAGCACGACCGTTGTTCAGTTGCCTCGACCATCCGTCACACGCAGGTCATTCACGAATCCTGCTGCCGCACTCACGAACTCGTCCCGCAGATGCCGCTGAAAAGCGGTGGCGATCGCCTCCGGCGATCCGTGAGCGTCGACAACCGTTCCCCGCTCATCGTTGAGCTGTGTCCACAGCGTTCCCGCGTTCTCCAGAACGGTGTTAACCCAATGATCGACCCTGTCCGCCCTCAACTTGTCGCTATCGCTTGGCGTGGTGCCCTGCCCTAGGAAGTCGGGGCGTTTGTCGTGGATGATGTCGATCAGCTCAAACCCGTCCCCGATCTGATAGAAGCCAGCGCGACCGAGCACTACGCGGGCCCATGTGGCGAAAAGTCGGACCGACTCAGACTGCGTCAGGGTCGCGCCTTGCCGCCCAACCTTGCCGCGCAATGCCTCGACGCGAGCCTCCGACACTTCTGGAATCCAGTCGTCATCGTCGAACGTGTGGGGCGGTGCCTGGAAGATCTCGCGCAGTTCCTCCCATATCTCCTCTGTGTACGCTCCCTCGGTCACACTGTCGGCAAGAATCACGCGTCCCTCGCGCGACAACCGGTCGCGTGCCAGGGCGAATGTCTGCAGATCGTCGGCCAGCTCCCGCACCCGATCGATGTTGCTGCGCTCGCTTGGCAGCCCCAGCGCCTCGATCACCTTGAGTCGGCTCTCGAGCGCCTCCGCGCGGTTCGACAGCGCGCGAAGAGATGTACTGGTATCGCGAGGATTGTCGGGAGCGAGTTCTCCGGAGGCCGCCGCCAGGGCCAGCAGATCATGCAGCGTGTGGTCTATCTGGTTGTAGCGGAGGTCTCGCTCCGCGGTGTCATTGCCGGCCTTGGTGGTCTCGATAGCTTTCAACGCCAACCATGTGGCCAGCACGACCGCCACCACAGCACTCACCGCAGTAACGATGTTCGCGACATCGACGTAATGGCCCCAGTCCATGGTCGGAGACTATCGCGATGTGCAGATGTCGATGGCGTTCGCCGCATCGAACCTCTCACCTTTGCTGGGGAAGAAGTAGGCGATCTTGGTGTAGGCGCGTTTGCCGCCGCAGGTGCCGGGATCGAAGGCGACGACGTTTCCCGCGACGCCGCTCTCCCGGTAGATTCCGCTCTTGTCCGGCGGCTGGTAGTTGCCGATCCCCGTGCCAGTCGCCCGGTCGCTGCCCCAATCGGTCCAGGTGATGTTCTTCATCTGACTCGTCGAGGAGGCTCCGCCGAGGTCGATGTCGCGCGGCTCCACACTTCCGTATCCAGCCCCGCCGGATTGCGGAGCGCCGAGGGCGATCGCCTCGCCGCCCGCGGTGGGCGCCGACGTTCCGGGACCCTCGAAGCGCTCGCTCTTCTGCTTCGACAGGAACACACCACTGCCGGTGGTGGTGTTCCACACGGTCAGGCCGTTGAACTCCGAGGCGATGGCCCAGTCGTCGAAGTAGTACTGGTGCCCGTACTGGACTCGCGGCACCTGGTAGCCGTCGCTGGCGGGCTGGTTCATCCAGCCGGTGGTGCCCGAACTGTCGTAGGGTTCGCCCACCCGGTTGTCGGCGAACCCGAACAGCCACTTGCCTTTACACGTGCCGACCCGGTTGACGCATCCCAACGGGCTGTTCGATGTGTTGAAGCTCGTGACCCCGCACTGGCCCTGCTTGCCATTGGCGTCGGGTTCGTTGAAGTCACAGCCGATCCCGCCTGTCGGGGTCAGCAGATGCGCGGAGCGCAGGTGGGTGTATCGCCCGACGTAGGTCGGCAGCGGCTCGGCAGTAGCAGGGCGGGGTCCGCCAGCGCCTGCGTACGCGCCCTCGACGGGCGGCGCGGGAGCGCGACTCGCCGATGGAGCTGATGCCACCGAAGACCGCGCAGGCGTGCTGGCTTGGCCGCTGCTCGCGCCCGGAGGGGC
Organism: Gordonia sp. 852002-51296_SCH5728562-b; assembly: GCF_001665475.1. Classification (NCBI taxonomy): domain Bacteria; kingdom Bacillati; phylum Actinomycetota; class Actinomycetes; order Mycobacteriales; family Gordoniaceae; genus Gordonia; species Gordonia sp. 852002-51296_SCH5728562-b. The sequence continues at coordinate 85,868 of NZ_LZMI01000059.1, forward strand.
CGTGCCACTGCCGTCGCCAGAACCAGAACCGGAACTGGTGCAGGCGACGATGGTCGCCGCGACGATCGCGACGATGATGGCCGCGATCACTCTTCTTCGGTCGTCTCTTTGTTGGATCATCCGACACAGTGAATCACATGCGATTCGGGCCAGGCGCCGAGAATTACAGTCGTATAACGGATTTGGAGCCGCATGCTAGAATTTGGATGTGGTTTGAGGCCGAGGGCCGAGCTATACCCTTTTTGGGCTTCTGACCTGCGATTCGCCACTCTGGCGCCCTTCACTTTCTCTGAGTACAAACGTCTCTCATGACGTTCATGCAGCTCACACCCCACGGATTCGCCGCACGACTTTCCCGTCGACTATCCGACCGACACCACGGGCTGGCGCTTGCGATCCGCCGGATCGTCCGTAAGGTACGTCAGTGTGAATCACTTGTGATTCACACTGACCAGGCGAGCAGATCAGGGGCGTGTCGATGACCGAACTCGTGGGACCATGGTCGCGTGCCAGTCGCCGACCATCTCACCCCGCAGCAGCGGCTGGTCCGTGACGTGCGACGGAAGGCCCTCGGCGCGGCACTGGCCGCCGCCAGGCAGAAGGCAGGCCTCACCCAGGACGAGCTGGCCGAGGCGAGCGGGGTATCCCGCCCGACCATCAGCCGCATCGAGCAGGGCACCGGACCGATCGCCTCTGACCGGCTCTGGGACCTCGCGTACGCGTGCGGGACGACGCCAGCAGACCTCTTTTCCGAGGCCCAGGCCACCGAGCGAGACGAACTCGGCCAGGACTCCGCTCCCAACGAGTAGCTGACACTCACGGCCCCGTTCGGGCCGAGCGCCACCACACCAAGCAACAGCCGACGCGACCCGCGCCCGGTCTATTCGACCTGCCCACGCCCCGGAGGGACCCCGCAATGCCACACATAGATTTGTACCTGATCTACGATCTCGGCCGACAACAGCCGCCCGAAGCCCTTGCCGCCGCTCTCACAACTCAGCTCAACGCGACTGATCCGCGAAATACGTTGAGCCGAAACAGGATCGAGACCGCAAGAGCCATCCTTGGAGACCCCCAGCGTCGTGCCCGGTACGATGCCGCGCTCGCCGATCCGGCCGCCCCGGTCCTCGACGAGCAGGCACTGGCGCAGATCGCCGGTCGGACTGTGACCGCTCCCGCGCACAAGCCCAGCCTCGCAGCGGTCTTCGCCGATCCCCGGGCGCGCATCATCGCGGGCATCGCGGGAGCGGTCGTCGCCGTCGTGCTGGTCGTGGTCATTGTCACGGTCGTGGCCACCAGCGGCGGTGCTGGCCACGATAAGGAGTCGACCGCGGCCGCCCCGAGCGGTCGACCCGCCGCGAGAAACGACGCGACGTTCGAGTGCTGGGTCGACAAGACTGACGACAACCTCCAGTTCGCGTCATGGAACAACGTGCCCGGCGGCAGCGACCGGAGGCAGCCCTCCCGGGTCATGATGCTCACCCGGGCCACGGTGCTCCCGTCGCAGTTCGCACAATTGGCCGCGGGAGAAGACATCCAATGGGGACTCGGCTCGCCGGTGCTCACGGGACTGCCCGTCAACGGCATCACGCAGTTCCAAGACAAGCGCATCGGAGTCGTGTCGTCACCGCCGGTGACGACCAACGACGACGGCAGCGCCACGCTGGCGATCGTCGATCAGAACGGCACCCTCGTCTCCACGACCACGTACACCGACGCCAACAAGGCCGGCGCGCCCACCCGCTTCGACCTGGCCCGACAACGCCTGACGGGCGGTTACTACCGGATCGAGGCGCAGAACGGCGTCGTGATCCCGGCCGCGGCGCAAGGCACCAAGCAGAACATGGTGTACGCCAACACGATCCTGCCCGACGCGTTCGACGACTCGACGCTGTGGCTGATGATGCGCGGCTCGTCGAATCTCTACAAGGCCACGCTCTACGCGTCCAACGACTGGGTGGCGCTGGGCATGTCGGCCGACGTTCGCCGTTGCCGCCGATAACTCCCGACGAGGACGCGACCACCAGGAGGGCGAAGTGATGAACCGCTGGGAGTACACGCCATGACGCGATCACAGCTCGTAGCGAGCCTTCAACACCTGCACGCGGCCACCGCGGCGTGGGAGCGCGAGGACGCATATCAGCGCCAGCTCCAACAGACGTACAAGAACACCAGGGTCCGGTCTCCTCTCAATCTCGGTGCGTGGCTGAAGTTTTCGGCGGTGGTCCTCGTCGTCGGCTTTCTCGCGGGCTTTCTCCACATCGCCGGTGCCATCATCGTCGTCGCCGTGCTCTGGCGGGTCGCCGTCGCGGTCAACGATCGAATGAAGAGCCGGCCCGCATCGAAGCGCTACCAGGCGGCCGCGGCCCACAACGGCGAGGTCAGCGCCGCGATCGCCCAGTCCAAGCGCCGACAAGGGAGTTTCGCGGGAACCTATCAAAGTCTGGGCGGTACCGGGTTCTACCCCGCGTCCCGGCTGAGCACCCGCGACATCGCACGGGTCATCGCGGTCGTCCAGGATCACCGGGCGGACTCGGTCGGCCAGGCCATCAATCTGCTCGCACACGCCGATGCGCAGAGCCGCCGCGACGCGCAGACCGCCGCGCACCAGGACGCGATGCAGGCCGAGCTGCGCCGGGCCCGCGCCGACGCCAACACGAACGCCATGCTGACGCGCTGGACCATCAACGACCAGCGACGACGCTGACCACACCGGATAGGCGACTAATGAAAGTGAGCACCACGATGAGAACCATCACACGACGCAAAATCGCCACCGCCGCAACGGGTCTGGCCCTGAGCGCCGGCGCCCTGCTCGGCACCGCCCTGAGCACAGCTCACGCCGAGGCCAACGTCACGCCCGGCGCCTACCTCTGGCACATCGACAACCTGGGCTTCCCCAGCTCGGTGCCCGCCACCGTGAACGGCAACACGCTCTACGCCGGCGGGCACCGGCTGCCCATCCACTCCACCCCGAACGGCGGCTGGGTCGAGATCAACGGCCAGGTGTACCTGCTCGCCAAGCGCGGTGGCACCTACACCGGCACGTCGACCGTGGGGCCCTTCACCGTCGGCGGGTCCACCCTCACGCCGCGCCGCTGACTCACAGCCGGTGTCCTGACCGGGACGCACAGACCCCCGCACCGAATCCCGGTGCGGGGGTCTGCTTTTCGTTGTTGCGGCTTGTTCAGCGCGGCAGGAGCTGACCGGAGCTCGATGTTCCGACCTGGATGATGTAGGCGCCATCCGCGTCGCCGTCCACGCGCAGGAGATCGACGCGCTGGCCGGCAACGGTCGTGCGCGCGCCTTCCGCCGTGGGCGTCAGACCGAAGCGCTGACCGGCGACGAAGAGCGCGCCGTCGTGGACTGATGCGGGCACGTGTGCGAGCGACGGCAGTGTCGGGGAAGAGTAGATTTCGAGGGTGTAACTGCCAGCGGGCGGCGTGGTGGCCGACGCGGTGCCCGTGCCGACAGCGCCCAGGGCAACGGCGCTGGCCGCGGCGAGTCCGACGATTCCGGCGGTGATCTTCTTGGTATTCATGGTTCTTCTCCTATGTATGAATGTCGAATGTTGTTGTGGCTGAGACGGATTGGCTACTTGCTCGGTACTGCGCTGCTGCTGACGCTGCCCTCCTGCCCCGTCCCAGTCACGTCGACCCGCTCCAGGGCCAGCTTGAGGAGGCGATCGCCCGCGATGGCGTAGACGACCCCGTCGGACTTGGTCGGCTTGAGCAGCGCGAGGTCGGTCGGCTCGTCCTCGTGGTCGTCGTCCACCACGAGGTACCGGCCCCCGGGGACCGTGCCGCACGCGCCCCGCATGTCCTGATCGGTGCCGTCGCCCATGCCCTCGCCGAGAATCGCCGGATCGCCGCTCGTCCCCACGGTGACCTTCCACCAAGCCGACTTTCCACTCTGGCTGTCCACCGACGTCGTGGAGATGTAGACGCCCATCCGCGAGTCGCTGAGCTGGAGCATCACCATTTCCCGCGGCTCGCCCTTGTCCGCCTTGGCTTTCCGCGACACGAATCCGGCGGGCAACGCCGTCTCGGCGAGCTTGCGCAGCTGGTGCCCGGGCTTCTCGCCCTGACCGTCCCACTGGGCGCGGGCCAGTTCGTCGGCGGGGCAGGTCATCCCGGTGATGCGGGTGCCCACGCGCTGCTCGACGGACTCGCTGACCTCAGCCTTCTTGGACTCGACGACCGACGAGACCGCCACCGACTTCGAGGCGATCGCCGCCTTGACGTCCTCCGTGGTGTTCCGCTGTCCGAGGCTGTGCATGCCGTATGCGACGCCGCCGCCGATGGCCAGTGCCACCACGGCGGCCATCGCCAGCAGCGCCTTCGGGGCCTTGCGTGACGTCGTGGACTCGGCGGCCGGCGGCGCTGGCGCGGCGGCAGGCACCGTCGGCACTGGCGGGTCGACGAAGACGTCGTCGACGACCTCGTAGACCTCCCGACCGTCAGCGATCGCCGCCTCGGCCTGCTCCGGGGTCAGGGGATTGCCCTGCGCGTCTTCGTATTCAGGCATGGTCGCCCTCGGCTTTCTTGATCTCGGTGACGGGCCGGCGCGTGCGTCGCGCGGGTGCTGGGTCGGGCCGCGGCGCGGGCACCGGGGCCGACTGCGAGACGGGCGCCTCGACCGGCGCGGATGGCTGCGGGGGCACCGGCACCTGGAACGGCTGGACCTGGACGAACTGGACCGTCTGTACCGGCTGTGCCGCCTGCGGCGTCACGTCGTCGCTCATGTGCTTGAGCAGATCGCGGGTGGTGACAACGAGGCGGGGCATCGTCAGGATCGCCGCCACGCCGAGCCCGATCATGCCGAGCACCCAGACGTTGTTGAACACGGCCAGCGCCGTGATCATCAACTGCCGGAAGACCAGGAACACCACCGCGTAGCCGAGCGCGATCATCGCCAGGGCCAACCCTTTCCGCTTCGCCAGGAACTCCTCGTAGTCATCCACGGCGTCCCCGAATGCCCCGCGTATCCTCTTGAAGTCGGCGTCTTCGGCGTCACTCGGCAGCAGGAGCCGGTTGCCGGCCATCAAGCGGACGTACGTCGCGAAGAAGACCGTTATCGCACTGCCGGCCTCGTCGAGCCACCCGGCTTGAGCGAACGCGTACCCGCCCATCACCACCGCACCGCACGCCATGAGCACGGCGAGGATACGGATCAGCTCCATTCCAGCGTTGCCCGGACCGTACGACCTGCCGTCGGGGTAACTCATCGCTCCTTCTCGGTGTCGTCGTTGCGCCACCGCTGCACATGCAGCGCCCCGGCGACCTCGACGACAACCACCGCGACGTCGTCGCCGCCCAGGACGGCGCGGATTTCATCGGCGGCTTCGAGTACCGGCCGCAGCGCTGCCACGATCGGGGCCAGATCCACAGGGATCGCGCCCGGGGCCAGATCGGACCGGGCCAGCACGGCGGCGGCCGATTGCGGGACGCCGTCGACGTCGTGGACGATTTCTTCGTCGCTCATTTCGTGTCTCCGTTCTCGTTGTCGCCCTTGCTCGTGCGGCGCTTTCGACGACTCTCGATCCACAGTTCGATGACCACGACCAGGGAAGCGACGCCGACTACCCCCAGTGCGACGAGTCGCGCGGGACCGGGTTCGAAGAGGAGGAGGAACACCACGGCGGCAAGGATCGCCGCGACGCCGCCCAGCGCACGCGGGGACGGTGGTCCGTCCTTGAACGCGACCTCCCACACATCGCGCAACTCGCGGCCCACACCGTCGATCGCGCGCAATACCATCGCCATCAGTCCTCCTTGTTGTCGTTGTCGTTGTGCGGCACTGACACCCGCACCACTGTCACCGGCGGCGCAGGTGACAGTGGTTCGGTCACCGGCAGCTCCGGCTCACCGCCGAGCCGAATACGAATCGGCGTCGGACGATCCGACGCCGCTGACCGGCGCGGCACCGCCTCCCAGCCGTAGGCGTAGGCGAGCCACGCGGCCCTGCCGATGCCGATCACCGGTTGCGCCAAGAGCCACCAGCCCCACACAGGCACGCCCGAGCCCAGCCAGACCACGGCGGCTATCACCGCCATCCCCGCGGCCACGACACCCGTCGCCACGGCCAGCGGACGCCACCGCAGCGGACCCCACGCGGGCACCTGCCGGTACCACGCGCCGTAGATCGACCACGACAGTCCGATTCCGGGTCCGGCCAGCGCGATGCGGCCAGCCTCGACGGCGAGCGCCCAAGCGGTCCAACGCATCCGGTGCTCGTCGTGCTCGACGGCGCGACGCGCGAATCGGCCGCGTGTCGTCACCTCGGCGGCGATGGCGTCACCGGCCCCGGCGTCGGTGCGGGCCATCCGACGCGCACGCGCCGACAAGCGCTGACCCCGGCGCTGCGCGTCGGGGTTGCGGCCCGCGCGGCTGCTCACCCACGCGGCCCGCTGCGCGGTGAAGTGCGGGTCAGCCACCGTGCACCGCCGGAGCCGTTGTGTCGCAACGCGGATTGGTGTCGCGGGTGATGGTGCCGCCCGCGCCGACGGCGACGCCGCCGAGGAACACGGCGATCACGGCGACGGTCACCCACGCCCAGCGGCGCGATCTACCACCCCTGCTCTTGGTCCTGCCCATTGTCGGATCTTCCTTCACTGTGATGGGATTGCTCCGTAATAAATACAACGGTACTATAGCTAAGTAGTAAATACAACGCAGCTATAGGACCAGGAGGAGAAAGTGGCACACGATGACCGAGATCGAGGAGACGAAAAGGGTGGCCGTGACGCTGACGAGGGCTGACGCGAAGCGCCTCGGCGAACAAGCCGGGGGGTTCGGGATCGGTCCAGGCCTACTGTCTCGCGCTCTGGTCCGCTACGGGCTCGACCACATCGACGACCCCGGCGTGCAGGCCGTCATCGCCGAGGTCAAGGCGGCCGACCGCGAGCGACGCCGACGAGTCGGTGTCAAAGCCATGAAGAGCCGTTGGCCCGACACCAAGGAGAAGAAGGAAAGTTCCGAATGAGCCTCTACCGCAAGGACTCCGGTCCGTATGTCCCAGCGCCGACACCGTTCGCGGGCTTCATCGACGGCGTGCCGGCCAGATCGGCCTGCCACGTGCTTGTGACCGGTTTGACCGGTTTGGGAAAGTCGCGCCGGTGTCTCGGTCCTGGAATCCTGATGTGGGACGGCCCAGCAGTCGCTCTGTCCTCAAAACCGGATCTCATCGAACTGTGCCTCGAAAAGCGCTTGTCCTGGGGCGGATACGACAAGACCTACGTGCTCGACCTGTCCGGACAGGTACCCGACGATGTACTGCCGCCGGGCGTGGAGAAGGTGGTCGTCGACCCTACGGTGCTCGTCGCCGACGACGACGATGCTATCGACCTTGCCGGGCAGCTGTTCAAAGCCGGCATGGCCGGACAGACCGAGGGCAGCGGTGGGGACGGTGACGCGTTCTGGGAGACCTCGACGACCGGCTTACTCGCTGGCGTTCTACGGGCCTCCGGCGATGACGGTGCTCAGTGGGCACGGGCCGCCGTCGGCCGTATCAAGCCCAGTGACCCCGAGGACGTCGAGCAGCCTTGCTGGATCAACGCGATCGGGCGCCTGGAGCGGATGGGCTGCGAAATGCTCGCCGAGGAGATCCTCGAAGCGACCGAGAGCGAGGACAAGATGCGCGACTCGATCCGACTCACCGCCAAGTCGGCGATGGCACCGTGGCGTCGGTCCACCGTGTGCGGACGCAACGGCGAGAAACCATTCCACCCCTCGATCCTCGAAGACCGAAGGGCCACGCTGTTCATCGTCGCGCCCGCTGACGGCGCCGCCGCGGGTGCCGCGGTCGCTGCTGTGGATGCGATCTCGACGCACTGGCGCCGAGGCCAGACCCGACCGGACAAGCTCCCGCACCTGCTCCTCGCCGCAGACGAATTGTGCAATACGCTGCCCTGGCCGAAATTGCCTGTTGTCGTGACCGAAAGCCGCGCGATGGGCCTATGTCTGCTCGTGGCGGTGCAGTCAACAAAACAGCTCGCCCGACGCTACGGCCACGACGGCATGGAGGAATTGCGCGCCGTGTTCCCGTCGATCCTGTGCCTGGCCGGCACCGCCACCACCGAGGACAGCATTCTGCAGGCCGCGGCCGCCGCGCACGGCCGGACCGAGCGCCACAAGCTCAGCGTCGATCACACCGGCAAGCAGTCGCAGTCCTCGGAATTGGTCGACACGCTCCATTTCACAGACCTCGTCCCGCAGGACGTGGACCACGGGCGGCTGCTGCGCGGCTCGGCCCCGGCAAGCACCGGGCCCGCAATCGACGAGGCGGGAGTTCTGGTCGACCTCATCGACATCGACGCGATCGCGTTCGACGTCGCGTGATACGAGCGTCACGAGCAACCACGTGTCGTACCGAGCAGGCATCCTCTCCTGTGTGAGCATCGAGATCCCCGAGGGACAGCCGAACCGTCGATTCATGCGATATGTCCGTCCGCCCGAGCCCGCCCCACGGCAGGTTGAACCGCCACTGTTTCCGATCGTCCCAGCGACGAGAAAGCTCCGTGTCGGCATCGACACCGAGACGTTGCCCGACCTGCCGGAAGGCTATCTGCTTCCTCTCCTACAGCGTGACGAGATCAGCGCGGAACTCATCACCACTCGCGAACGGGAAGTGCCTCGCCCGTGGATGGACGCGCTGGGAGCCGACGCACTGGTCCACAGCCTCGACTTCACTTCTGTCGATGACGCCGGGCGCTTCGCCGATTCAGTCGAGTTCTGGGTCGACTCGAAGGGCCCCGAGTGTGAATCGAGTGCGGCCGTCCACTTTTTCGATCTGTACCAGCACCTCGACGCCGCGAACCGCCCGGGCGGGGCGCAACCGCTGCCCATCGAACTCCTGCACCGCGCAGCGGCTCATGCGGCGGCTGCCCGTGTCGTAGGACTCGACGCCATTATCACCGCGAGCCCTACCGCCGGGCGCTCTGACGTCGCGGACAACGACGTGGTCACATCAGTCACACCAGGAGAGGCAGTAGCACTGCTCGGCCACTACCTGCGCGTAACGGCCAACCCGGTGATCGCGATACGGCAAGGCAACGTCGTAGGGGGCACGTGGCAGGAAACCACCACCACAGGAAGCGTGACGGCACTCTACAGAGAGGGCGTGCTCAGCGGAATGACCTTCTTCGATTGTCTGGAACCGATTGCGGCAAAAGAAGGTGCGCCCCGCGTCGTCTCGATGTGTCACGCCGTGCAAGTGCGTCTGATCAGAGCCACAAAGGCGTTCGACACGCTGCTCGCGGCTCTATCCAACCCGCTCAAGGGCAATCGTGGTCAAGACGTGATCGAGACGGCGGCCGAGGCGTTCGATCGCGAACTCCTCTATCTGTCAGCCGTCTACGACATCCTCGGTCGCGGATTCTGCGTCCTCAAAGACCTCACGGCAGCCAAGCCCGCTCAGCAGTCCCTTGACTCGGAACTCTTCGTCCAAAAGCACCTTGAGCCTGTGTACAGGGCCGAAGCGCTGGTCGAGGTGAAGCGCCTCCAGAAGTACGCGTGGGTGTGCAAGCAGCTTCGCAACCATATCCACGACGGCGTACTGGCGATCGGACCGAGCCTTGGCCGCGTCTACGGAAGCGACCAGAATCTGGCGATCAACCTCGACCAAGTCCCGAAGATGGATACCGAGTCCTCAGGTCTGTCGCAGGAGCACTACGACGCGCTCGGCGTATGGAGAGGACAGCCCCATGTGCTGGGGCCGACAGTGACAGTCGCCGACCTCCCCACCGCGGGATTCACGCTGTTGCGCGCCGGACTGGAGTACGTCGAGGTATTTGCGAAACTGCTTCTGACCAGCAAACCAAGCGGGTTGCCCAACGCGAGTTCACTCTTCGGCTGCGTGGAGATACCCGAGGGCTTCGGCCCACTACCGACGCCCCCAACTGCCGCATACCATCGCGCGCTGTTTGGGTGGCACCCCGAAGTGCCGAACGCCTTCTAACTGGCCACTGAGCTCCTTGATCATCGTTCACGTGACGCCGGTTCGCGCTCCCGGTCCCGCTGCTGCTTGATCGCCGCATCCCGCAACGGGGTCCGCGACGCACGCTTGGCCTCGGCCTCGGCCACCCCGCGCTCCATCGCCTCCCGGCCACGACGCTGCTGCGCCCGCTGCTGTGTCCGGGCCTGCTTCGCCTCGGGGCTGCCGACCGCGGCCTCGCCGAAGCGGCGACGCACGGCCTGATCACCACCCTTGGCCAACTCGCGGCGCATCGCCCTGACGCGGCCAGCATCGAGATCCGGACGCGTCGTCTGCGCCTGGCGCTCACCCTCGTCGAGCTCGCGGCGACGTTCGGCGACTTCGCGAGCCGCATCCTCAGCCTCCAACCGCTCCTCGCGACGCTGCTCGATCTCCTTGGCCACCTCATCAAGGCGCTCTGCACTGCGCTCCATCATTCCTCCTTGCTTGCGTTGCGGCTCAGAGCCACTTGATCTCCTGAACCATCCCGTGCGCGCGGCGATAGGCGGCCTCGGCGTCGGCGTGGTCGGCGCACACGTACACCTCGCCCCATAGCGTTCGGCGCCAGTAATTCTCGGTGTACGTCAGTCGCAGGACAGCTTTCGCCGCGCAGTGCTCGCACTCCGGTCGGGACGCTTCGATGAGCTCGCGGAGTCGGTCGAGCGGCGTGCGAACCGGCTTCATGCTCATCGAAGCGTCCTGAGCTCGCCGTACAACCATCGACCGGCGCGGTAGATCCCATAGCCGACCGCACCGATCACGGCGAGGGTGAGCGCGGCGATCAACGCGCGCGACCCGACGGTGCGCGCGGCCTCGAATGAACCCCACGCCCAGCGCGTGAGCGGTCCGACACCCAGCACCTCGGCGACCGGGACCACCAGCAGCCACAACATCGCGATGATCATCGCGATGGGCGTCAGCGCCAGCGCGACCCGGCCGACGCCGGCGATCGACAACGACCCCTTCAGTCGGGTCGCGGTGCGCTCGGCCGACTCCAGCCGCTCCGCGCACCTGTCCAGGTGACCGACCATCCGCGCCGAACTCTCAGCAGTCCTGAACGCCACCTCGTCACCCACCTGTGCGACCAACGCGGCGGCGACAGCCGTCGCGTCGAGCTGCGGGCGGAGGCCCGAGACACCATCAGTCACGGTCGCGGTCACCGTCGCGGTCATCGCGGTCAGCTGCTCCTCGGACAGCCGCATCGCGGAGGGGGGTCGACGACTCCGCAGCTCGTCGACCCCGAGCTCGATCGTCGCGACCGTCGTCGCCAGCGCCCCGGTCGCCGTGCTCGCCGCGGCGATCGTCTCGACCTGAGCGCTCAGCTCGTTGAGCTTCGCGCTGATCTCGTTGTCCGACTTCGGGCCGCTCGCTGCCGTCGCGATCAGTGTGTTCACCGCCGCGGTCGTCGCGTTCTGCGCGTTCGCGAGCGAGTCGAGCGAGGTTTGCAGCTTGGAGATTTGCGAGCGCAGCTCCGTCAACTCGGTCGACGCGGATGGCGGCGGAGTCGGTGGTGGATCGCTGCTCCGCATCGCGGCCAGCCGTGCTTCCCGATCCTCGGTCGTGGTCTCGGTCATCTCGTGCCTTCCTCTTGCTCCTGATCCGACGATCGATCTGATCGCCTCTGTATTCCGCACCCAGGTGACCGGAG